>JALXCG010000322.1 GCA_026991065.1 Gemmatimonadota bacterium
CCAGTATCATTCCGCCCGGGGCCATGGCCGCCCACTGCAGCGACAGCGCTTGATCCGCCGACAGGCGACGCACCACCTCGAAAACCGGCAACTCCTCCTCCATGGCCGCCAAAAGGGCGACCCGCGCTGGAGGTGAAAGCGCGTCGCGCAACCCCGCCGCAAACTCGATCCGAAACTCGGAGTCACCGACACCGAAACGCGCTCCCCGCACGCTCTCCACCAGGGCTTCGGTCACGCGATCGACGGCCGGGAGCGTTGCACCCAATCCACCCGCCTCAAGGGCATCGAAGGAGGCATCGAGCAGGTCGGTTGCCTCCAGGATTAGGCTCTGCAACGCGCTGTAACTGCCGCCTTCGCGGCGGGGAAGATCCTGTATCGCCTCTTCGAGAATGTGGCACAGCTGAACCAGGTGATCCAATCGCGCGAATGCCACCAGAGACTTGATCGAATGAGCATCGCGAACTGCACCATTCAGTGCGTCCGCATCCTCTTTATTGAATACCTGTTCGATATTTCGGACCCAGCCGGCAAAAAAAAGTCGCGTTTCTTCCAGAAAATCGGACAGTTCCTCTGCACTTACTCCGCCGTGCTCTTCACTGTCGTCGAGCTGACCGGCTGGCCCCAGGCACGCTGTCGTATCGATCATGAGGTCTCATCTCCCGCCGAGAAACTCGCCACGGCACTCTTAATGGTGCGGAAAAAACGAAATGAACGATCGCCCCCTACCAGGGCCAAGGCAAAGCGATGCCGCGCGCGCAACCGAGCCACCCGAATCCCCCCACCCGCCAAGTTGGACTCCGCGGCGGCCCGCATCAGCATGGCGATGCCGGAGCCCGAAAGTTTGCGAACACGGTGCATATCCAGAACGATTCGGGTGTCGCCCGCGCTTAGCAGACGCTCAATTCTGCTATGCAGGCGGATCGTCTCCACGCCGCCCACCTCGCGCCCAACGTCCAATACGACAACATCGCCGACCGCGGGCTCTTGCGCGGCCTCGAAGAGAATTCGCCGGATCTGAGGCAAGGAGTCTTGAGGCATGGCCACCGTTCTTCGCGGTTCGGATGCACGACCTCTGCACGAGCCCGCCGTCAGCGGCGTGAGCTTGCGTGTGAAGCCGATTGCGGACATCCGCCAGCGCGAATCCGCGAGTCCTTGTACAGGATGCACAACCGTGCGACCGGTCACGGACTCTGCTGGCTGAATCGGGCGAAACACCACATTCCTTGAGAACTTAGTCAAAAAAGGAACGCCGACTCTACTCCGCTGCCAGGTGAAACTCGAACTCCCCGGCGAAGCGCGACATGCGCACCAGGTGGAAAGGGTGTGTCATCACCGACAGAGTGATCGTACCCGGTGCCGGCTTGGTTTCCACATATTCCACGCGGCGGCCGGCTGCGGTTTCCCGACAGGAGACAATCTCCACCCCATGGCCGCTCGACGAACGCGTGCCGGCGAAAACACCGACGACCAGGCTCGTGGCAAAATCGACTTCCGGCAGGGGCCGGGGAGGGGACTCGCCACGGGTATGTTCGGCCCACAGCGCGGCGAACGCCTGAGGATCCCGAATCACCACTCGGCGCGGCTCGTGGATGCCGCTCCGGCTCCCCCGCGCAATGCTCTCGAAGGCAATGGAACCGGTTTCGGGCGAGCCGCCGGGTTCCCCCCGGGAAGCGCACCCGGAAGAGAGGACACCGGCCAACACAAGCCCACTTAGCGCAGTCAACCCGGACCAACGGCCGGCGCCGAAGTGACGGCCTTGACGACCCCGGAGTGGCCGCGCCGAAGGTGCATCTCCGGACGCTCCACCGGTCCAGGGCAAGAAAGCTAGCTGCATGGCAAAACCAACCTTTCGCGACGGTAACCGTTTTTCTATGCTGGTGGAGCATACACCCTCGCACTTTCACTCCTCGGAGATTGTCCAATGACTACCATCGAATCTGTTCAGGCCCGGGAAATCCTCGATTCCCGGGGCAACCCCACCGTCGAAGTCGACGTCTTCCTCTTGGACGGCTCCCATGGCCGCGCCGCGGTTCCCTCCGGCGCCTCCACCGGCGAACATGAAGCGGTTGAATTGCGCGACGGCGAGAGCGGTCGCTACCTCGGCAAAGGCGTCGAGCAAGCCGTTGCCAACGTCAACGACACCATCGCCTATGAGTTGGTGGGCGAGGAGTCGCTGGATCAGGTCACGATTGACCAAATGCTCTGCGATCTCGATGGCACCCCGAACAAAGGCAATCTCGGGGCCAATGCGATTCTCGGCGTCTCCATGGCGGTGGCCCGCGCCGCTTCCAACGCGACCGGCATGCCGCTCTACCGCTACCTGGGCGGCGCCGGCGCCCATGTGCTGCCGATACCGGCAATGAACGTCCTGAATGGCGGCGCCCACGCCGACAACAATGTGGATCTCCAGGAGTTCATGATCGTCCCCCTGGGGGCGGAGAGTTTCCGCGAAGGTTTGCGCTGGGGCGCAGAGGTTTTTCACACGCTGAAAGGCGTGCTGAAGAAGCGTGGACTGGCGACGTCGGTGGGAGACGAGGGCGGCTTCGCTCCCAGTCTGCAATCCAACCGTGAAGCCTGCACAATCATCGTGGAAGCGATCGAAAAAGCAGGCTACCGCCCCGGCGAAGACGTGGCCCTGGCCCTCGATCCCGCGGCCAGCGAGTTCTACTCCGACGGAATCTACAATCTGGCGGCGGAGAGCGACCCGCGCCACGATTCGGCGGCCATGGTGGAGTTCTATCGCTCGCTGGTCGACGAGTTCCCGATCGTCTCCATCGAGGATGGCTTGGCGGAGGACGACTGGGATGGCTGGAAGGCTCTCACGGAGGCGCTCGGCAGTCGCATCCAGTTGGTGGGTGACGATATCTTCGTGACCAACACGGAGCGATTGGGTCGCGCGATCGATACCGGGATCGCCAATTCGATTCTGATCAAGCTGAATCAGATCGGAACGATCACCGAAACATTGGCCGCCATCGACATGGCTCACCGCGCCGGCTACTCCGCGATGATCAGCCATCGCTCCGGCGAGACCGAAGACACCACCATCGCCGATCTCGCCGTGGCCACCAACGCGGGGCAGATCAAGACCGGCTCGCTCTGTCGCACCGACCGCATCTGCAAATACAATCAGCTCCTGCGCATTGAAGACCAACTCGGCGAAGCTGCCACATACGGTGGCACGAGCGCTCTCAACCGCCTGCGCCGGCGCTGATCCAGGAAACCCGCCATGCCCATTCCAGCCCCTTTCCCCGGCCAGAGATTCAAGCGCGGCCATGAGCCCGTTCTCATACAAAGCCGTTCACGTCTCTTCTGGCTCTGCCTGGGGCTCTTTTGGCTGCTCCTGGTCAGTCAGATGATCTGGGGGCACCATGGATTGCTGGCCTGGCGGAGCGCTGAACGCGCGGTGGCGGAGCGCAGCGCAGCGATCCGCGCCGCTACCGCGCGCCTGGAGCAGTTGCGCAAGCGCAATGAGGCCATGCAAAACTCTCCGGAAGCCCAAGAGGAGGTGGCCAGGGAACTCTACGGCTATACCACGCCGGGAGCGATCGTCTTCGAGTTCGATGATGCCAAAGAGTGGTCGATTGAGGTGCGCTGATAGATTCTCTTGCAATGCGATTCCGCGCCCAGGGCACGGCCAAAGCAGAAGACCGCGCGCTGATGGTGGATCAAGGCCGAGTTTTGCTTGACACGAACCCCGGGATTCTGCATACTGCGTTTTCTTCACCGCGGGGTGGAGCAGCCTGGTAGCTCGTTGGGCTCATAACCCAAAGGTCGGTGGTTCAAATCCACCCCCCGCAACCAACTTCCCGGAAAGGGCTCGAGATCGGCCTCGAGCCCTTTTCAGTGTCGAACTGAAGGCAAGCATTCACTGTCTGGTGAGTTCCCCCCTTCAGTGGTATGATATTGGTTTCCGAAGCTCCGATGGTCGGAGGATTCGCCAAGGAGAAACCGATGGCTCGCGTCTGTAGCATCACGGGCAAACGCCCCCTCGCTGGGAACAACGTCTCCCACGCCCACAACAAGACTCGCCGGCGTCAGCTTCCCAATCTTCAGCGCAAACGCATCTACGTTCCGGAATTGGGTCGCTTCGTGAGGATTCGTCTGTCTGCGCGTGCGCTGCGCACGGTTTCCCGCAAGGGGCTCCTGGCCGTCCTCCGTTCCGAAGGCCTGACTTTGCGCGACGTCGTCTGCTGATCCAACCCCGGGCTTGGGCCTGAGTCAAGCAGGCTCGGGATACCGCACAGTGCGGAACCCCGGGCCCTTGCTGTTGATCATCCGCGGAACAGCAGACATGAGGAGATGCTCATGCGCTGTTCTTCCAGCTCACCCCGGACCCGAGAGAGCAGATGCCGCGCCACCTCGGCTCTGCCTTCTGCATGCCAGCGCACGACTGCCGTCACCTGGATGGCGGCGTCCCACGGCCCCCGCTTGATGCTTCGACATTGGCGGAAGAGCGCTGTTTGGCTGCTACTTGGCGCGCTCACACTCCCCGCGACCGCTCGACCGCCGATCCAACCCAGCCGCGGTATTGACCTGCTGCTGCAGGCAACGCCGGCCGGGATTGAGATTGCAGCCTATCGCTCGCGCCACAACCCACCCCGTGGCGTCGCGTCCCCCCCCATGGCCGTTGCCCCCGGCCTGCATCTGGAGGTGGTATCGACGGCCGGTTCGGTGATCGAGTGGGTCGCTCTGGGCGACCCCCACCTGCTCCTTTTTGACGATCTGAGTGGCGCGCGGCCAAGGCTCGGAATCGAGGAGGTCGCGGAGCGCTGGCTGCGCATACCCCTGGCGATTCCGGCCGGCGCCACGCCGGAACTGCGCATCCGTGATCAGCGCGGAGAGATCTGGGACTCGGTCGCGCTGAGTGATTTGAGCGATTTGACCCCATCCGGCGACGGGGGCGCGAGGCGCGGCGGCGCGGCGGTTGAGCCGGTTCTCATCAACGGCGACTCCGCCCAGCGCCTGGATCTGCTCTTCATCGGCGACGGATATCGCGAAGCGGAGTGGCCGCTCTTTCGCGATCATGTGGCCACCTGCGTCACCGCCCTGCTGGGCGCGGAGCCTTTCGCCACCTACCCCACTGCGATCAACATCTGGCAGCTCCCGCTGCGCTCGGCGGAGTCGGGAGCCGATCACCCCTGCGACGGGATTCAGCGCCAGACACGCCTGGATGCCACCTATGACTGGCCGGCATGTCGCACGCGCATGATGAGCTACAACTACCTCAAGGCCTGGCTGATCGCCACCGCGGCGTTGCCGGAGTGGGACAATCTGATCGTCCTGGTCAATGATCCGGAGCGTGCCGGCGCCATGCCGCCTTTCGCGCCGGGTCCGGTCTACGGCGCTTACGATGATCTGCGCTATCTGACCATCCACGAGTGGGTCGGGCACGACCTGGCGGGGCTGATGGATGAGTACGATGCCACCGAGGATGTGGGGCCGATCGGCCTGCCCTATGCCCCGAACTGTTCGGCGTCCCGACTCTTCCCGCCGTGGCAACACTGGATCCGCGCCGGGGAGCCGGGAATGGGCACGTTCAGGAACTGTGCATTCAACAATCTCTATCGCCCCACGGCGGATGCGTGCATCATGCGGGAAAGCGACGTCTACGCTTTCGATCCGTTCTGCCGCGAGCGCGCCGTCAAAGGGCTCTTTAAGGTGGTGCGGCCGATTCTGGGCGCGGAGCCCGATCCCGGGGAGCCGCTGCTGCTCGGCCCGGGAGAGACGGTCGAGATCTGGGTGGAGACGCTCGAAGCGGTGGACCACAAACCGGTTTTCACCTGGTGGCTCGACGGCGAAAACGCGGGCGAGGGCTATTTACCCTGGTTCGAGCTGGATGCCGCGTCGCTGGATCCGGGAATCCACACGCTGGCGGTGAAGGTCCACGACCCGACGGCGATGGTGCTCAAGGATCGGCATCACCTTCTGGATGACGAACGCAGCTGGGAGGTGCGACGCTTCTGATGACGGCGGGGCGCCCGGCTGCAACGCAATCTGGAGCCGAACGCGGTTCCGCCGGTGGAGTAGGCTGCTTCGGAGAGAAGAGCGGAGAAGACCACCGGGGCGCTCGCGAGGAGACGCGGCGGCGGAGCGCTGGAGCGAAAACTTCATCCCTCCGAAAAAAGAGGCGGTGAGGGGCGTGAACTCGGCACCCCGGCCGACCTATTTGACATAGCCCAGGCTGCGCAACTGGTCGCGAATCGCATCGTCGATCTCGCCCGTCGCGCCACCATGGGCGGACTCGGTTTCGAAGGTGGGGAGCGGCTCCGGCAGCGGACGCAGCGAACCATCCGCGCGGTGCGGGAGGAGATCGGGCGGCAGTTTGCCGGGTAGATCCTGCGCTCCGGGGAGACCGAGGTGAGCGAGGATCAGGGGGACGATGTCTACCTGCTCCAGTTTCGGGTCGAAAACTGGAGATTCGGGTGTGCGCGGCAGCACGGTCGGACCGGCGATGAGAT
>JALXCG010000323.1 GCA_026991065.1 Gemmatimonadota bacterium
GGACCAGAGCGAACGCGTTGATGCACTGGCCTTCCGCAACGACCTGCACGGCCCGCAGCACGGCTCCGACGGCCAGCCGCGCCGCGTGCCAGCTTCCCCCAGACACAACCGTGTCCGGATCCAGCCGCACGCAGCGAATCCGCGCCGCCACGCCACTCTCCCCTCCGCCACCGCCTCCGCCCGCAGCGCCCGCGCCGCTCCCGGCCGCGCCGGTCAACCGCCCCGAGATCGTCCCCTCCGGCATCGGCACCATCCGCACCTCCACCACCGCGCTCTCTCCCGCCGCCACCGAGACCACCCGCGGCGCCGGTTCGCGATGGGTAAAGTCCTCCACCCGCAGCGTATAGTCCTTCGCCAGCAGATCGAAGTGAACCCGCCCCTGCCCGTCGGTCAGGCGCCGCAGCCCCGCCTCCTCCAGCACCACCGTCGCCCGCTCCAGCGGCAGCCCGCTGGCCCCGTCCAGCACCGTCACTTCCATCTCGCCCACCAGATCATACTCGCTGAAGAGCCGATCCGCGGCCGCCTCCAGGTCGATGATCCCGCGCCCATAGTTGTTGTCCTCCAACCCCGGTCCCCCCGGATGCCGCGCCGTCTCCCAAAGCAGCAGCTTCACCTCTTCCGCGGTCATCTCCGGCATGATCTGCCGGATCAACGCCACCGCCCCGGCCACATGCGGCGTCGCCATCGAGGTGCCGCTGTAGCTGGCGAAATGTCCGCGCGGCGTGGTCGAGCGCACCGCCACCCCGGGCGCCGACACCTCCGGCTTGATCGCCAGCGAGTCCGCCACCGGACAGAGCGTCGGCCCGCGGCTCGAAAAAGACGCAATCCCCTCCTGCTCGGTGGTCGCCCCCACGGCAAAGTTGGTCACCAGATCATCCGCCCGATTGGCCGGCGGGATCACCGTCTCCGGATTTCCCCCCGCCGACTCATTCCCCGCCGCGAACACCGCCACCGCCCCCAGCAGCTCCATGTTGTCGATCTCGACCGCGTCCCAGTCCACGCACTCGAAGGTCACATAGCCCCACGAGTTGCTGACCACATCCGGCACGTCGTCGAAAGTCTCCGGATCCCCATCCGGATCGGCGCACCACTCGAACCCCTCGTAGGGCTCCACTCCCGGCGGCGCCCCAAAGTTCATCTGCGCCGCAATCCACTGCGCCGCCGGCGCCACCCCCACCGTGTCGCCATCCGCCGCCCCCATCATGGTTCCCATGGTGTGGGTCCCGTGCGACCCGGAATCGGTCGGGTAGGTCGACCCGTCGGTGCTCAGCCAGGCCGCCTCCGGCGCCACCCCCGGTTCCTCCCCGCGCCAGCGCGCCGCCAGCAGCGGATGCGCTCCATCCACGCCGGTATCGAGATTGGCCACAATCGTCCCCTCGCCATGAATCCCCATCGCCCACAGCCCCGGTGCCCGCACCTGGTCCAGATTCCAGTCGTGCCCATGCGCGCTCTGCGCCGCCGGCGGCTCCCCCATCGGCACCGGCAGCACCGGCCGCGCCCGCTGCACCTCCAACCGCACATCCGCCGGCAACTCCTGCGCCAGCAGCGCCACCCCCGCCGGGGTCGCCGTCACCCCGATCACATTCGCCAGCCAGTGCGGCCGCACCCGCGTCAACTCCCCATCCCCGCGCGCCGCCTCATCCCGCAACCACGCCAGAATCGGCGCCTGCTCGCGCGCCGCGAAATCCTGCAGCGCCCGCATCAGCTCCCGGTGCCGCGCCGCCATATCCAGCCCCGCCGCCCGCAACCGATCATGCAGCATCCGCCCATGCATCTGGTTCGGCAGATGGAGCACCACCGGCAGCCGCTCCTCCTCCCCGGCCCGCGCCAACTC
>JALXCG010000324.1 GCA_026991065.1 Gemmatimonadota bacterium
GGGCGGGGGCGGCGCTGGTGGATGTGCAGGGCAGGCTGGTGGGATTGGTCGCGGGAACTCTACCGGCCGCGGGCGGGGAGTTCAGCAAGGCGGTGATCGCGGTGGCGATCCCCCTGGCGCGAGCGCGGCGAGGCTTGGAGCGGATTGTCGCCGATGGGGGGCGAGTGGAGTATGGCTATCTCGGGGTGACCGCGGTGGACTGCGAGGAGCGGCCCCCCTGCGTGCGGGTGGCCGAAGTGGTTCCGGGAGGGCCGGCTGATCTCGCCGGCTTGCGCCCCAACGACGAGATTCTGCGGGTCAATGGTGTCGCGGTGCTTTCGGTGGATGGTCTCGCGGACCAGATCGTCTATTCTCCCGTGGGTGCTCATCTGCGGATGCGGGTGCGGCGCGCCGCCACGGTGCATGATCTGGAGATTGTGCTGCAGAAGCGGTCCAGCGCGCCCGCGCAGGTGCGCGTCGTCGAGATGCGGCCCCGGGCGCGGAACGGGCCCGCGGAGGTGGCTACCCACGCAGATGGGAGTGCGGCTCCCGCCGCGGGCCGGCCGGTGACGTCGCCGGCGTCGAAAGAGGCGGTTGGGGAGTCGGAGATGGCGGCGCTGCAGGCGCGTTTGGCGGCGCTGGAGCGCGAGTTGGAGGAGATGCGAGTGGCTCTGGAATGGTGCGGGTCGGAGTGACGGCGCGGGGCTTGCGGGCGGCAACGAACCGGCGGGTGCTGGGCACGGCGGTGGCGCTCTTGCTCGCCGCTTTCGCGGTCGGCTGCGACCGGGATCCGGCGCGGCGCGCGGCGATGATGCCGGAACAGACGGTGGTGGTGTTTGCCGACGGTCCCGACTGGGCCGTGGTGGAGGAGCCGCTGCGCGAACTCTTTGAGGAGGAGATCGAGACTCCGCAGAGTGAAAAGCTGTATAACGTGCGCCACGAGAGGGTTGCCGATTTTGACTTTTTCAGTCAGTTCGGCATGATTCTGATCGTGGGCACGCAAGACCGCGTTGGCCAGGCGCTTGGGCTTCTCGGGCCGGCGCAGCGTGATCAGATTCTCGCCGCGGCGCGGCGCGATGAAGATCGGTGGCTGGTGACCGATCATGATCGTTGGGCGCATCCGCAGTTGGTGGGCGTGCTGACCGCGCCCAATCGGGTGCAGTTGGAGAGCCGCATTCGAGTGCGCGGAGCGGCCCTGCGCGCCACTTACGATGCGTTCGTGCACGATGTGGTCGCGGCGCGCATTCTGGCGCGCCGGCAGTCGGACGAGGAGCAGCGGATCGCCGCGGAAACCGGTATTGAGATGGCGATTCCGGCGCGCTGGTCGATTCGTGAGTATTCGCCGGAGGTGCCGCGTGTGGCGATCTGGAAACGCACCGCCAAGGAGGATCGGCAACTTCTGGTGCAAGCGTTTCCGGGGGCGTCGACGCTTGGCCTGCGGGAGCGCTGCCGGGTGTGGCGCAACCAAGTGGTCAGTGAAGCCTATGACGGAGACTGGGTGCGGGAGGAGGGGCTGGAGACCAGCGATGCCACCTTCCACGGCCGGCCGGGGGTGCGCCTGCGCGGCTTGTGGGAAAATCAGGGGTATGTGATGGGGGGGCCGTTTGAAACCTGGTGCATACCCGATCCCGAGTCGCGGCGGACGCTCCTGATCGACCTCTCGGTCTATGCTCCCGGAGAATCCAAGATGGAGGGGCTGCGGGAACTGCAGACCCTCGCCGACCGGGTGCGTTGCAGCGCGCGCTGACCGGTTGTGGCACGCGTTGACCGGTCGGACCCGGCAATGATAACCTGCCGGTCGCTTTCAATTGTTTTCCGTCGGTGAAGGGGTGAAGCCCGCCCGTCGTGAGTGTTTGCCGTCCCGCCCGCCGCGTTGCGGGTAGTTTTGCCCCAGGTGCCTTCTCCGACCGGTGCGGGGGCATCGGCCAAGATTGCTTATGCCAGACGCCATGCCCCTGATTCACAGCGAATTGCCCTCCCGCATCCATGTTGGCAGGAGGTTGGTTGCGCGTGTCGGTGAGCTGCTTCGCGCCGACGGCCATCGTGGCAACCGGGCGGTCGTACTCAGCGGGCAGTCGGCCCGGCGCCTCTATGGGAATGCGGTTGTCTCCAGTCTGCGCGGCGCGGGTTATCAAGTCACGACGCTGCCTTTGCCGTCGGGCGAGGGCGCCAAGGATCTGGCGGTCGCCGCCCGCATCTTCCAGGAGTTGGCGGCACGCCGCGTCGATCGTTCCGCGGTTCTGATCGGTCTGGGGGGCGGGGTGGTGACCGATCTGGCCGGCTATGTGGCGGCCAACTATCTGCGCGGTCTTTCGCTGGCCCAGGTGCCCACGACTCTGCTGGCGCAGGTGGATGCCTCGGTGGGCGGAAAATGCGCCCTGAACGTTGCTCCGGGAAAGAACAACGTCGGTGCGATTCACCACCCCTGCACCGTGGTGGTCGACCCCGATACCCTCTCTTCGCTGGATGATTCCCGTCTTGCCGGTGGTTTTGCGGAGGCGGTCAAGTTCGGCGCGGTTCTCAGTGGGGCCTATTTGGCGCTCCTGGAGCGCGATGCCGAAGCACTCCTGGCACGTGTGCCGGTGGCGCTCGACGCGATCATCGAGGACGCGCTGGAACTCAAGACCCGGTTGCTGCTGCGCGATCTGAACGACGAGGGGGAGCAGGAGCTTCTTCTTTTCGGCCACACGCTTGCCGGGGCGCTCGAGGTTCTGCTCTTTCCCGAGGGGCCCACCCACGGGGAAGCGGTCGCGATCGGGATCTCTTTTGCCGGGCACCTGGCCGCGGTCAGCGGCTTCGCCGACCCCCTAACCGGGGAGCGCTTGCGTGAACTCTTGCGCCGCTTCGGGTTGCCGACGGCCCTGCCGCCCGTCTCCGCGGAGCGGGTCGTTGCCGCCATGCGCTACGACAAGAAAGTTCGCGATGGCCGGGCGCGTTTCGTTCTGGTGCGGCGGCCCGGATGGGCGGAGATCTGCGATCGGATCGAGCCCGCCGCGGTGCTGGAGGCTTTGCGCCGAACGCAGGAGGAGCCGCTCGCCCCGGTGCGTTCGGTATCGGCGGCGTTCCACCCATCCCCTTCCAAGGTGGTCGGTTGATGCTGCGCGCACCATGGGGACGGGCCCGCGATGCGTTGGCTCTGTTGGATGCCGGCGATATCGAGGCGGCTCGGCGGGCCCTGGAAGCAGTGACGGTTGATTGGCCGAACTACGCGACCGGGCACAAGCTCCTGGCCTTGCTGCTGCTGGACATGGGCGATTCGGAATCTGCCCGGCACTCGTTGGAGCGTGCCCTCCAACTCGATCCCGCCGACGCTTCCGCCCTGCATGCCATGACGGTTGCTCATCAGCGCCTGGGCGATCTGGAAGGTGCCCGCCGAACCTCTGCGCTTTTGCGGCGGCTGCGGCCCTTTGATGAATCGGTCCTGGCGCTCTGTGACGCGGTCGGCGCCGAACCGGTGCCGACTCCCAGGCTGGAAGATGCCACCGCTGAAGAGGCGCGCCTGCGGATCGCCCAGGGGGCACGCGCGGTGGAAGAGGTGCTCGGGCCGATCGACATGGGAACCGGCGATCAACTCCCGCCCGCGCTTCAGGCCCCGGCCACGGGGCCTCCGCGCAACGCGTTGGGAGCAGCGTCCGGGCAGAGCGGCCGGGACGACGCCGATGAACTCTCCCCGGTTTGGGGGCGATCCGCTCCCGGTTTGCCGCGCGTCGACACGGTGGAATCGGCACCCCGGCCGGCGGAGTCCGCTACAATGCCCGATCGGGCGGAAGCTGCTTCGCCGCCGGCTCGAACTCTTGCGGATGAGTTGGCTGCCCGTTCCGCTCCACCGATCGAAACCGTGACCATTGCAGATATCTATGTAGAACAGGGTCTGTATCAGCAAGCGATGCAGATCTACAAGAAACACCAGGAGTTCCGACCGGGTGATGAGTCGCTGGCGAAGCGCATCCGAGAACTCGAAGAAAAGATCACCCAGGAAGACGTCGATTGACTCATCAGGGCAACCGGACCGATTCCACCCAGATGAGAGTTTCCCAGCCCAGGAGAATGTATTAATGGCATCCACATCCGATTTCCGGAACGGGTTCGTTCTGGAATTCAAGAACGGTTACTACGCCATCGTCGAGTTTCAGCACGTGAAGCCCGGCAAGGGCGGCGCGTTCGTTCGCACCAAGCTCAAGAATGTCGAAACCGGCGCGGTGATCGACCATACTTTTCGCGCCGGCGAGTCGGTGACCGAGGTCCGTCTTGATCGCAAGAAGTTCCAGTATCTTTATGAGGACGGCGGGCTTTACTACTGCATGGACGAAGAGACCTATGAGCAGATCCCGGTCAACGCGACCGCTTTCGGTTCGGCGACCGAGTTCCTGGTCGAGAATCTGAGCATCACGCTCTTGCTCCATGGCGACCAGGTGCTGCTCGCGGAACTGCCCAATTTTGTCGAGGCCGAGGTCATACGCACCGATCCAGGTGTGCGCGGAGACACGGCATCCGGCGGCACCAAGCCCGCCACGATCGCCTCCGGCGCCACGATCAATGTTCCTCTCTTCATTAACGAAGGGGATGTGATTCGCGTCGATACCAGAACCCGGGCCTACATGGAGCGCGTCTCCTCCTGAGCCCGACCGGAGTTTCCATGAGAATCGAAGAAATCCGTCGCCTCATCGACATGGTGCAGGGCAGCGACGTAGACGAGGTCGAAGTTACCCGTTGGTGGGTCCACCGCGTGCGCGTGACTCGCCGTGCCCCCCGGGCCGTGGTCGATGGCCAGACACAGGTCTATGCGGTGCCGCCGGCGGCTCCCGTGGCAGCCGCGCCGGTTGCGGCCCCGGCGCCAAGCGTGGCTCCCCCGGATCAGGGTGTGGTGGCTCCGGCGGCGACCCCGGCGCCGGCCACTGCTCCCGCCGTCGAAGAGGCGGAGCAGGAGCAGGAGGGCCTGACCATCAACTCCCCCATTGTCGGCACGTTCTACGTGGCGCCTTCCCCGGGCGCGGAGCCGTTTGTGCAGGTAGGCGATCATGTGACGCGCGGCAAGACGGTGTGCATTGTCGAGGCGATGAAGATCATGAATGAGATCGAAGCCGAACAGGATGGCGTAATCATCGAGCGCCTGGTGGATGACGCGGAGCCGGTCGAGTTCGGACAGCCGCTCTTCAAGATCCGTCCGAGCTGAGGGGCTGCGAAGAGATCACCGCCGGTTTCGCATACCGGTAGCCGCACCGATGCGGCCCTCCTTTTCACCGGTTCCAAGCGTGCTTGCGGGCGCTTGACCTGGAGTGATTCGACCATGTTTGGCAAAGTTCTGATCGCCAACCGCGGCGAGATTGCGCTGCGCGTTATCCGCGCCTGCAAAGAGTTGGGGATCGAGACCGTCGCGGTTCATTCCGAGGCGGATCTGGAGTCCCTGCATGTGCGCATGGCGGATGAGCACGTGTGTATCGGTCCGGCAGCGTCGGCCCAGAGCTACCTGGTAAAGGAGCAGGTGATCGCCGCGGCGGAGATCACCAATGCCGAGGCGATTCATCCCGGCTACGGTTTCATGGCGGAGAATGCGGAATTCGCGGAAGCGTGTCATGCGTCCGGGCTGGTGTTCATCGGGCCCAAGCCGGAGATCATTCAGGGCATGGGCGATAAGGTGCAGGCCCGCAAGCGGATGGTCGCCGCCGGTGTCCCGGTGGTCCCGGGGAGCGATGGGCCGGTCGGGAGTGTCGAGGAAGCTCTGCAGGTCGCGAAAGAGACCGGGTTTCCCGTCATCGTGAAGGCTTCGGCCGGCGGTGGCGGGCGCGGTATGCGCGTCGCGCGCAGCTCCAAGGAACTGAAGAGCGCGTTTGAGATGGCGCGCGCCGAGGCCAGCGTTGCGTTCAGCTCCGACGTGGTCTACATCGAGCGTTTTGTCGAGAAGCCGCGGCATGTCGAGATCCAGATCATGGGCGATCAGCATGGCCACGTGGTCCACCTGGGAGAGCGCGATTGCTCGCTTCAGCGCCGGCATCAGAAGCTGCTTGAGGAGTCACCCTCGCCCGCGGTTGACGACGATCTGAGGCGGCGCATGGGAGAGGCCGCGGTGCGCGGAGCGGAGGCGATCGGTTATGACTCCGCCGGCACGGTGGAGTTTCTGCTGGCGCCGGATGGCGAGTTCTACTTCATGGAGATGAACACCCGCATTCAGGTGGAGCACCCGGTCACCGAGGCGGTAACCGGCTACGACCTGATCAAGGAGCAGATTGCCGTCGCCGCCGGAGAGAAGCTGAGCTTCCGGCAAGAGGAGGTGGCCATTCGCGGGCACGCGATCGAATGCCGGATCAATGCGGAGTCGCCGGAGCACGGTTTCCGTCCGACGCCCGGAGTCGTGGAGTTGGTCTACTTCCCCGGAGGCCCGGGGATTCGCATCGATTCACACATCTATCCCGGTTTTGTCGTCAGCCCGCACTACGACTCCATGATCGCGAAGGTGATCGCCCATGGCGCCACGCGGGACGAGGCGATCGCGCGCATGCAGCGGGCTCTCGAAGAACTGATTATCGAGGGTGTGCCCACCACCACTCCCTTTCACCGCGCGGTCTTGGCCAGCCGGCCGTTTCAGCGGGGCGAGATCCACACCGGCTTTATCGAAGGTTTCGAGTGGTAGCCCGGTCTCTGCATCAGCGGTTGCGCCTCTACCTGATCACTCCGGAGGACGCCTGTTCCCGGCCGCGCTATGAAGATGTTCTGCGCGGCTCCCTGGCCGGCGGCGTGGGCGCGGTGCAACTGCGCTTGAAGGAACAGCCGGTTCGGGTGTTGCTGGATTTCGGCCGGCGCCTGCGGGCGGTCGCGGCGGAGTTCGGGGCTCTCTTCATTGTCAATGACCGCGTGGATGTTGCGCTTGCACTCGGCGCCGACGGCGTCCACCTGGGCGACGAGGATCTACCGGTGGCCACAGTTCGGGCGCTGGCGCCGGAGATCCTGATCGGGGCAACCGTGCGCAATCCGGAGCAGGCACGGGCCGCACTCGCCGCCGGTGCCTCCTACCTGGGTTGCGGCGCGGTCTTCCCGTCGGCGACCAAGAGCCAGGTGCCGGTAGCGGGGCTGAAGACTCTGGCGGCGGTGGCGGCCGCGGTTCCCGATCTGCCGGTTGTCGGCATCGGCGGTATCGGGTCGGACTCGCTGCCCGCCGTGCTCGGCTGCGGTGCCGCGGGCGTGGCGGCGATTGCCGCTTTTGATGCCCCCGACCGGAAGTCCGCCGAGGCCCGCGCGAGAGCGTTCCTGCGCTCTCGACCCCCTTCCTGAACCGAGCCATTCAGCCGCGCGCGGTGATGGACAAACCGTCCGCCGGCAGGGGAGTCCGGACGCCGCGGCAGATTGACCCCGCCGTGGCAGGAGGCTAGTGTAGGCAGCATGACACACGATTCCGCACTGCTGCTCGTTCGTGTGAGCTTCGGGGTGGCCGGGTTACTCACGCTCACGGCCTGCTGGTTCTCGCGTTCGCGCCTCTCCGCCGGCGCCGTCCGAACGATCAACGGCCTCTTGCTCCTGGCGCTCGGTACCTATGGTTTGCTCTGCGTCCTGGCGGCCCTGCCCGGTGGGGGAGAGGCGGCCGCGGGGCTTGGCGTGCGCCTGGGCAAGCCCTTGGTGAATGCCGGTGGTCTGCTCTCCGCGGTGGTTCCACTGCTGCTGCTGCTCGCCGGCGTGATCCACTTTCTCGATCTCAACGTCCGTCCCTACCTGGCCCCGGCTTTTTTTGCCGCGATGGCCCTTTTTGGTGTTGAAGCGGCTGTTGGCGTGGCGACTTCCGGCGCATGGGAGGTGCTCTACGGTGGCTGGGGCGCGGCGATCTCTCGAGGGCTGATCACCGGGCTGGGCGCGAAAGGGGCCTGGGTTGCCGTGGTTGCGTGGATTGCCGTCAACCTGCTGCTCGCCTTTCCTCTCGATGTCGGGCAAGCGGTGCGACAGGCTGTAGCCCGCGTATTGCTCCTGGCGCGCCGCGCCGCGGTCCGGATTTCCCGGCATACCTGGGTGCCGCTCTGCGGCTGGTGGGAACGGCTCCGGGCCCGCGTCAGGGAACGGATTCGCACGCGCGCTCTGGATCGGGCGCATGCCCGCGCGGTCAAGCGAGAGAGAGAGATCTCGGCCGCCCAGTCAACCGCAACTGCCGATGGCTCAAGAAAAAGCGCCCGCTCGGTCCCGCCGGTTGCCGAGCGCGAAGTCCCCGGGATTCCCGCCGCCACGCCGGTAACCACAGCCCCCTCGCCTTCCGCGCCCCGGGTGCTCGAGGTCGGGGAGGTCGCGGAGGGAGACGATGCGGCGATCGTCGCGCCGCCCTCGCGCCAGCACCTGGCGCCGGAGGCCGACATTGCGGACTACCGGTTGCCGCCGCTCTCGATTCTGGAGGCGACCACCGAGGAGGAGACCTATCGCCCGTCGCGCGATGAGCTGATCTCGCACGCCGATGCCCTGGAACGCAAGCTGGCCGATTTCGGCGTCGATGGATCGGTCCGGAAGGTCTCGCCGGGGCCGGTGATCACCCGCTTCGAAGTCGTGCCGGCGCCGGGCGTGAAGATCAACAAGATCGCCAATCTTGCGGATGATCTGGCGATGTCGCTGAAAGCGGAGCGGGTGCGCATCCTGGCCCCGATTCCGGGCAAGGACGCGGTCGGCGTGGAGGTGCCGAACAAGCGCACTTCCATGGTGCGCCTGCGCGAGATTCTTGACTCCGAGGCCTTCGCCGACCGCTCCGTCACTTTGCCGATCGCGCTTGGCCAGACGATCGAGGGTAAGCCCTTTGTGGCCGATCTGACCCGCATGCCGCATCTTCTGATAGCGGGTGCGACCGGAGCGGGCAAGTCAGTCTGCATCAACGCGATCATCGCGAGCCTTCTGTATCAGGCCTCGCCCCGGGATCTGCGCCTCATGATGGTCGATCCGAAGATGCTCGAACTGAGCGTCTACAACGGCATCCCCCATCTGATCACGCCGGTGATCACCAATCCCAAAGAGGTCTCCAAGGCGCTGCAGTGGGCCGTGGCCGAGATGGAGGAGCGCTACCGCACCCTGGCGAAACTCGGCGTGCGCTCAATCGCGGCCTACAACCGCCGGGTGCTCGAGATCGCCGAAGAGAGGGAGCGCGCCGCAGAGGAGCACGGCGGCACGCTGCTTCCCGGCGAGGAGGAGGTCTACGGAACCGGCGACGGCGGCGAAGGTTTCGCCGCCCCCGAGGCCCCGGATGAAGCGCAGGAAGATCTGCCCGCGACGCTCCCCTACATGGTGATCATTGTCGATGAATTGGCTGATTTGATGCTTACCGTGGCCAACGAGATCGAAGAGCCGATCGCCCGCCTGGCACAGATGGCACGCGCGGTGGGGATCCACCTGGTTCTGGCAACGCAGCGCCCTTCGGTCAATGTCATCACCGGTGTGATCAAAGCCAATTTCCCCTCCAGGATCGCATTCCAGGTCGCCTCCAAGATCGACAGCCGCACCATTCTCGACCAGAACGGTGCCGAGAAGCTGTTGGGTCGGGGTGACATGCTCTTTCTCGCCGCCGGCTCCGCCGCTCCCACCCGCGTGCACGGAGCTTTTCTCTCCGATCACGAGGTCAAGCGGTTGGTGGACTACATCGCGGCTCAGGGGATTCAGAGCGACCGGATCGATTTCCGGGAATCCGCCGACGACCCATGTCTGCTCGACTTCGAGCGCGACGCGCTCTACGAAGAGGCATTGAAGCTCACCGTTCTGCACCAACAGGGCTCCGCTTCGCTGCTGCAGCGGCGCCTGAAGGTCGGCTACGCCCGCGCCTCCCGCTTGATCGATGAGTTGGAAGCGAGCGGAATCGTTGGGCCCTTTGAAGGCTCGAAATCGCGCGAGGTACTGGTGGGTGTGGACTATCTTGAACAGCTCGGCCTGGTCCGGCCGGATGAAACCAACGCCTGAGCACTCACGAGAAACCAAGCCCGATGAACCCTTCTGCTACTGTCTTTGCTCTTCTGCCCCTCCTGGCACTTCTGCTGATTCGGTCTGCCGAGGCTTCCGGCACAGAGCAGCGGTCTGCTCCCGAATCAGCGGCTGCCGCCGTGGTCGACCCCACGCCGCCGCCCGCGGGGCCGCTGGAACCGCGCCCTGCCGGCGGCGGTGACGCCCCGCTGCGGATCGATCCTCTGCGCACCGCAACTCCGCTCCCCTCGCCGGTCGATCTTCCGCATGTCGTGGATCCGGAAGGGGTGTTGCCGCGCATCGACTCACGGCTCGACCGCTTGCAAACCTACACCGCCCACTTTACCCAGGTGAATCGTTACAGCGCGGCCGCCTTCGCCGACACTTTCGCCGGTGAAGTGTATGCCCGCATGCCGGATGATTTTCTTCTCCTCTACACCGATCCCGCCGGGCAGTTCATCCGCTCCGATGGATTCACTCTCTCCATGTATGTCCCGGAGAATCGGCAGTTGATTCAGGGAACCATCGTTCGCTCCTCCGATGAGATGAACTTCTTTCGTTTGTTGCGGGACTACATCCATCACTCCGACGCCGTCGTCACGGTCGACGCCAAGAACCCGCAGTTGCGCGATGTTGTGCTGCTGCCGCGTGACCACTCCAGTTTGCGCGAAGTGCGCGTGCAGGTGGATCTGCACGAATTTCTGCCGCTGCGGGTGGAGACGGTCGACGACAACGGCAATCATGCGATCTACCAACTCAGCGATGCGCGCATCGATCGCCCGCTTGCGGATGCGGTATTCAGTCCCGCGCTGCCGCCCGACGTCGAGACGATTCGCCCCTGACCAGGCTCCCGTGGAGAACCTACCCCTGATGTCTCACTGCCAATCTTCCGCACGCAGCGGTTCCGGGGTGTCCCTTGCGCCCGGCTCCGTCGCTTTTGTCACGCTTGGATGCGCCAAGAACACTGTCGATACCGAAGTGATGCACTCGCGCCTGGCCGCGGCCGGGTGGCGACTGGAGATGGATCCCGCCCGCGCCGATGTCACTGTGATCAATACCTGCGGCTTCATCGGGCCGGCACGCGAGGAATCGATCGCGACCATCCTCGAGGTTGCGCAACTGCAGCAGTCGGACCCGCGGAAGATGCTGGTCGTGACCGGTTGCATGGTGACCCGCTACGCCGATGAGCTGTGGAACGAGATTCCCGAGATCGACCTTCTGGTTGACCTGGCCTCGTTCGGCCGCATCGATCGGCTCCTGCAGGAGACCCGTGAGACCGGCCAGCGACAGCGCTATCAAGGGGGCGACACCTATCTCTACCGGGGGCGCGACCGCAAGGGGCGGCTGACGCTGCCGCATACCACCTACGTGAAGATTGCCGAAGGGTGCAATCACACCTGTGCGTTTTGCGCCATCCCCGGCTTCAAGGGGCGTTTTCAGAGTCGCGCGCCGGAAGATGTGATCGAAGAGGTTCGCTCGCTGGTCGCCGACGGTGTCAAGGAGCTGAATCTCATCAGTCAGGACACCTCCTTCTACGGCGTCGACCGTGGCGGGCGGCGCACCCTGCCGGAACTGTTGCGGCGCATTGATGAAGAGGTGGAGGGGGACTATTGGTTGCGCCTGCTCTATCTCTATCCGACCGAGGTGGATGCGCGTCTGCTGGACGAGATCGCCCGCAACCCGCGAGTTCTTCCCTATGTCGACATCCCGCTGCAGCATGCCGCTGACTCGGTTCTGCAGGCGATGGGGCGCGGGCAGAGTGGTGACCGCCTGCGCCAACTGGTCACGGAGATCCGCGCCCGCATCCCCGAGGTCACGATTCGCACCACCATGCTGGTCGGTTTTCCCGCGGAAGGCGACGCCGAATTCGCCGCTCTGGAAGCCTTCGTGCGCGAACTGCGCTTCGACAATCTCGGCGTCTTCACCTACTCACTGGAGCAGGGCACCCCGGCGGAGGGGCTCGGCGATCCGGTGCCGGAGGCGCTCAAAGAGGAGCGTCGCGACCGCCTGATGGCCCTACAGGAGCGCATCTCCGCCGAAACCAACGCGGCCCGGGTCGGCCGGCGCATGCGGGTCCTGGTCGATCGCCTGGCGGAGGATGTGGCGATCGCTCGTGCCGCACTCCATGCGCCGGAGATCGACGGTCATGTCCGTGTTCTCCGCCGCGCCGGCACCGCACCGCCGCGCGTTGGCGCTTTTGTCGATGTCGAGATCATCGACGCCGACATCTACGATCTCGACGCTCTGGTCGTCGCAGCGGCGGAATAGCGGATGCAACTAGCGCCGTTCGTTCTTCTGGCTCTGCCCGTGCTCGGTGCGAGCTGTGCGTCGACTTCCAGCGTGGCGCCCGCACCTCGCGCTCCTCTCCAGGCCGCTGCCGAGGTCGCGGATGCTCCGGATCTTCCCGCCGACACCGCCATCCTGGTGCAGCAGGCTGCACAAGCCCTGCAGCGCCGCCGCTATCGCGAGGCGGCGCAACTCTACACCGAGGTGGTCGAGCGCCAACCCTTCGATCCGGTGCCGCGCCAGGCTCTCGGCTACGCCTGGCTGCGCCTCGAAGAGTGGGAAGCCGCCGCCGCCGAGTTCGCGCAAGCGCTCGATCTGCAACCGGAAAGTCGCGAGTCGATGCTCGGTCTGGCGGTGGCCCGCTACCATCTGGGCGACACCGCCGAGGCCCAGGAGATTCTGCAGCGTGGCCTGGATACATTTCCTCCAGGGAGCGAGCGCGACGGCTGGAAAGCAGTGATCGAACGCCAGTTGCCGGGCGTGCATCTGGACGGGTGAGCGGCGGCGCGCCGCCCCCCCCGGGGTGTCGGTAGTGCCACCGAAACACCCGGCCCGACCGCACAAGAGAATGGCCCCGAGCGAACCAGGCGCCCGAGGCCATCTCTATATCGAGAGCGGTTGTGGAATCCGCGAGTGGAGACTAGAAGCCGCCCATTCCGCCCATTCCGCCCATTCCGCCCATTCCGGCTGCTGCCGCGGCGGCGGAAGCATCTTCCTTCTCGGGAATGTCGGTCACGATCGCTTCGGTGGTCAGCATCAGACCGGCGATCGACGCGGCATTCTGCAGAGCAGTGCGCGTGACCTGCGCCGGATCGATGACCCCCGCCTTGATCAGGTCCTCATACTGACTGGTCGCGGCGTTGTAGCCTTCGGCACCCTTGCGATCCTTGATCCCGGCGACAACCAGCTCGCCCACCTGGCCTGCGTTGTCGGCAATGCGCCGGGCCGGCTCTTCGATCGCCTTGAGCAGGATCGCGGCACCAGTAGCCTCGTCACCGGTGAGGGACTCAACCGCCTTGGTGGCCGCTTCCTGGGCGCGGATCAGCGCCACACCACCACCAGGGACGATGCCCTCTTCAACCGCGGCGCGCGTAGCGTGGACCGCATCTTCGACGCGGGCCTTCTTCTCTTTCATCTCCGCCTCGGTCGGCGCGCCGACCTTGATCACCGCCACGCCACCAGCCAACTTGGCCAGGCGCTCTTGCAACTTCTCGCGGTCATAGTCGGAGGTTGCGCTCTCGATCTGCGAGCGGATCTGGGAGATGCGTCCCTTGATATCTTCGGTCTTGCCGGCACCCTCGACGATCGTCGTGTTGTCTTTGTCGATGGTGACGCGCTTGGCGGAACCGAGGTCCGCAACGTTGGTGGCTTCCAGCTTGAGACCCACCTCTTCGCTGATCACGCGGCCGCCGGTGAGGATTGCGATATCCTCGAGCATCGCCTTGCGCCGATCGCCGAATCCCGGAGCCTTGACCGCGGCGACGTTCAGTGTGCCACGAATCTTGTTGACCACCAGGGTCGCCAGGGCTTCGCCCTCAATATCCTCGGCGATGATCAGGAGCGGGCGGCCCGACTGGGCAACTTTCTCGAGCACCGGCAGAAGATCGCGCATGTTGCTGATCTTCTTGTCGTGGATCAGGATCATCGCGTTTTCGAGCACCGCTTCCATCGCTTCGGGATCGGTGACGAAATAGGGGGAGAGGTAGCCGCGGTCGAACTGCATACCTTCGACCAGGTCGAGGGTGGTCTCCATCGACTTGGCTTCGTCGACCGTGATCACGCCATCCTTGCCGACCTTCTCCATCGCGTCAGCGATCAGGTCGCCGATCACGGCGTCCGCGTTGGCCGAGATGGTTCCAACCTGGGCGATCTCCTTGTGGCCCACCGTCGGGATCGACTGGGTCTTGAGATTCTCGACCACCGCGGCGACAGCCTTGTCGATGCCCGCCTTGAGCGCCATCGGGTTGGCGCCGGCGGTGACATTCTTCATCCCCTCGCGGATGATCGCTTGCGCCAGAATGGTCGCCGTGGTGGTGCCATCACCGGCATTGTCGGAGGTCTTGGAGGCGACCTCGCGCACCATGCGAGCACCCATGTTTTCGAAGGGATCGGGCAGGTCGATCTCTTTCGCCACGGTCACACCATCTTTGGTGCTCACCGGGGAGCCGTAGGATTTGTCGAGAACGACGTTGCGGCCCTTCGGACCGAGGGTGACGGCAACTGCGCGGGCCAGCTTGTCGACACCGAGCATCAACTTGTCACGTGCCGAGATTTGGAATTCGATCTGCTTCGCCATGGTTTCTTTCCATCTTGTCGCGGAGTTGTCGCGACGAATGAGGAGGTTGCTGGAGTGGGATTAGCCAATGATTGCGAGTACATCGGACTCGCGCAGGATCAGGGCATCCTGATCGTTGTCGATCTTGATTTCGGTGCCGGAGTACTTGCCGTAAAGAACTGTGTCGCCCTCTTTGACTTCCATCGGGACGAGTTCGCCATTGTCACCACGCCGACCGGCGCCGGCCGCGATCACTTTGCCCTCTTGCGGGCGCTCTTTGGCGGTATCGGGAATATAGAGGCTACCCTTCTTCGTTTCGCCCTCGGTATTCGGGACGACCAGGAGGCGATCACCGAGTGGTTTGATGGCCATTCTCTGAATCCTCTCGCCGCGCGCTCCGCGGCACGTACTTGTGAAACTATCGGGCTGAGCCTATCGGTCTCAGCGCCGTGTTAATTGGCATTGCCCAGCATGAAAGCAAGAGGCGTGCCATTTCTTGGTGTACGACGTATCAATGACTTACGTTCTTGACAGACAGGGGCTGCCAAAGTGGCAGTGGCAGGGAGAGCCAAACTGTCACACCAGCGCCGCTCTGCCCCCCGCTTGCCCGCGCGCCGCCTGCCACGCGCCGCCTGCCGCGTGCCGCCTGCTCAAGTCGCCAGGAAGGCTTTCAGATAGCGATCCAGCGACTCCCGATGTACCGGACGCGGCAAACAACCGTCGATCCCCCCCAAACGGCAGCGCTCCTCCGCGTCGCGGCTTTCGTTGGGGACAATGCCGATGATCGGGGCCGGGTGGCGAACAACGCCTTGTTCCTCCATCGCGCGGATTGCCGTGCTGATGGCGAAACCATCCATCCCGGAGAGTTCGCAGTCGATCAGAATCAAGTCGAAGTCGTTTCGCTCCACCTCGGCCAGTGCTTTCGGGCCGCTGTCTACCACGAGTGCGCGCAGATTGTGCGAGTGCAGATAGTCGCGAATCGCTTTTTGCGCTCCCGCCGCCTCCACCACCACCAGCACCTGCCCGCTGCCGGGCCGCTGCCCCGCACCATCCGCCGGCTGCTCCTCCGCGGCCGGAACCTCGCAACCGTTTCCGGCAGCCGCCGCCAGCGCCCTCTTCAGTTCGCTCTGCCGCAAGGGCTTGGCCAAGACCGCTTCAAACCCGCCTTCGTGCCCGTGTTGCCCCAGGTGGGCGATCGGCGCCAGAAGAATCAAGTGCGTATCGCGAACGTCGGGGTCGCGCCGCACCGCCTCCTTTAAACGCAGTGCCCCGGTGTTGTCTTCGACGAAACCGAAGATCGCCGCCGCCACCGGCCGCCCGGCAACCCGTGCTTCGCGCAGCCGGGCCAGGGTTCGATCGGCGCGAATGATGGGCCGCGCCGTCCCGCCCCAGGCGGTAATCTGGTGGCAGAGCATCGCCCGTGTTCGTGCGTGTGGCTCAGCCACCAGAAAGATCGCCCCGTGCAGATCGAAGGTCGGCGAATCGACCGCCCGGTCCGCTTGCGGCGCCGCGTCCGCGTAGGGAAATGGCGCCACAAACGACACCTCGGTACCGCGTCCAAGCTCACTTTCAATGCGCAGGGTTCCCCCCATTTGACGCACAATCTGCCGGCTCACAGCCATGCCGAGTCCCGGAGCCGTCTTGTCCCTGCTCACCACCTCCTCATCCCCGTACATGAGCTGGTCGACCATTGTCGCTCCCATGCCACAGCCGGTATCGACCACCGCGAAGCGCGCCAACTCCCCTTCAGTCGGGGCCACCCGCAACTCCACCCGCCCGCAGCGCGTGAACTGGACCGCGTTATTCGCCAGGTTCAGCAGAACTTGACGCAGCCGAACCGCGTCACCCAAACGCAATCGAACCAGCGATGGATCGGCATCCACCACCACCTCCAGCCCCTTGTGCTGCGCCCGGTGCGCCACCAAACGCCCCACCTCCTCGACACTCGCCCGCAGATCCAGAGGTCGCCGGCACAGCTCCATCTCGGGTGGCTCCAGTTGGGCAAAGCCCACCACATCTTCACAAGCGCGTGCCAGCACATCGGCGGCATTGAGCAGAGTCTCGATCGCCTCCTGGCCATCATCCTTGACGCCCAGCGCCAGCAACTCCTGCACCGCCTGCACAATGTGCTCCACCGGTCCCTGCAGGCTCTGCGTCAAATTGGCCAGCAGTGCACTCTTGGCTCGGCTGGTCTCCGCCGCCCGGTTGGTTGAAGACTCAGATTCCGGCAGTGCCCCCGCCTCTCCTTCCGGCTTCCGTCCCGCCTCCATTCGGGCCGTCCCCGCGGCGCCCTTCGTCGCCATCTTCAGCGCGGAGATCTCCTCCAGCGCCGCGCGCAGCCGTTCCTCCGTCAGGGCGGCTCTCTTCTCCAGTCGAGCCGCCGCCTTGGTCGCCTGATCCAACTGCGTCGCGAGTAACTTCCGTTCTCGCTCCGCGTGTTCAAGACGGGTCTGATACTCGCGCAATTCGCGCAGCAGCGCCCGCACCCGCGGAGCGGATATACTCGGTTTCTGGACATTGGATTCCGGCATCTCGCCTCCAGGAAAGAACCCCCACGGGCCGCGAAATCATGCAGTCTTCAACCTCGGCCCATCTTCAGCATAATCTGCAACTGAGCATTTGTGGGCGCGCAACCGCTTTCTATTCTGTGCCGCAGTGCGTCATATGAAGAGTTTTCTCCGTTCCCCAT
This sequence comes from Gemmatimonadota bacterium, assembly GCA_026991065.1. Lineage (GTDB taxonomy): Bacteria > JALXCG01. The sequence goes on from JALXCG010000324.1 coordinate 17,136, forward strand.
TGTCTCATTATTGATATAAGTTTTGGCGTCCCGTCAACAGAACGGACACCGCGGCTGACGCCACCTTCCCCGCGGGCAGCCTTCTCGCCGAACCCGGTCTTCTTGCAGCCCTCCAAGGCTCAGGCTCAAAAGTCGCCCGATCTTCATTCACACCGGCCCCCTGGAGTTTCATTGCTTGCTCCCCTCCAGCACGGCGAATCTCTCTCCGCTGCCAAAGCGGAACTCTGCATCGCCGAAGCTGATCTGCGGCATCTCTTCGCCGCGGCAGCGAAGGCCTGGCCAGGCGAAATCTGCGGCCTCCTGCGCGGCCGCCGGATCGATCGGCGCAACTTCGTCAGCGCGGCGCTTCTGCTCCCCAACCAGGCCGCCGCCGGGGATCGCTTTCGCATCGATCCCCTGGCGCTGCTGCGCGCAGAATCGGCGGCAACCGCGGCTGGAGAGGTGATTGTGGGGGTTCTGCACAGCCATCCCGGGCCGGACCTGCGACCGTCGCTCGCCGATCAACGCAGCGCCGCGCTCGGCTATGGAGCGGGGTACTCGTGGTTGATCGTGAGCGCACCGCCCGGGCATCTGCCGCAAGCCCGCAGTTGGCGTCCGCTCGCCGCCCGCCCCGGCTTTGGCAGCGAAGCGATCGTTGTTGGCGCCAACACGCCGCTGCCGATTTGAGCCGCATCCTTCGCGCGTCAATCCGCGGCGACCCCGGCGGCATCGAAGCGGCGCAACGCAATCCAGTGACAACGCCGGCAAGTTCCTGGTCGCCCCTTGACATCTCCCCCCGGCGTCCCCATTTTCCCGGCAGCGGTGACGTTTCCACTACGGGTTTCGCGTTCGAATCCCGCGGCGCTGGCGCTCACTCCACACTTTGCGGCCCTTCTCCGCGCATAGACTGGGGCGACCGGTAAGTATCCCCCCGGCCCCATAATCCTTGAGGAACGAAGCGCAGCAAAGCGACCAGAGTTGCCACCGCGTCCGGCCTTCGCCACGAATCCCCGTCAAAACCCGAAGGGGGGCCGAATGATTTCTGTTGCAGTGCGAGACGAAGAGTCCTTGGAGTTCGCCCTTCGCCGATTCAAACGGAGGTGCAAGCGTGAAGGCATTCTTCAGGACAGTCGGCGCACCACTTTCTACATCAAGCCCAGTGAGAAGCGTCGGGTCAAAGCCCACGAGGCGCGGGCACGCATTCTGCGTGGCCTGAACTGACCCAATTTCCTATCCTGCAAATCCCGCACCGCTGGTGCCACCTGCGTCCGTTGCCGGTGGCACCATTGTTTTTTGCGCCGGAAAACGGATCGCCACCAGGGTCTCGCCTGCGGCGTCCGCAGTGGTGTTGACGCTGAGAGTTGCCCGGTGCTGATCCACGATCCGTCGAATGGTCGCCAGCTCCAGGCCGGAGCCGTCCTGCGTCGCATGCCGCGGAGCAGCAACCGGACAATCTCTGCGGACCGGTGGAAACCCCTGACCCTGGTAGCGAATTTCGAGCAACGCCGCGGTTTCATTTGAGGGCGCGGGCGACCCGGGCGAAGCAGGAGTCCAGCAGCCCGTGCGAATGGTGACCCGGCCGCCCGGATGGGTTGCCGCCGCGACCCCCGCGACCAGGCTGAGCAGCAGGTGCCGCAGCTCACCCTCGTTGCCGTTGACCGGCGGCGGGGGCGGCGTGGTCTCGATCTGGAGCTGCGCCCGGCTGCGCATGGAGAGCCGCAGCAGGGCGGAACTCTCGGCGATCAGGTCCTGGAGTCGGACCTGTTGCCGACCGGAACTCTCCTCGGCCGCGAAAGTGGAAATCTCGCGGCAAAGCGTTGCTGCTCTCTCCGCGGCATGGTCCAGGCGCTCCAGGTTGTGCCGAGCGCCGGCATCCGCGGCGATCGCGCGCCGGAGCAGGCCGGAGTTGCCCATGATGCCGGCCAGCAAGTTGTTGAACTCATGGGCGATCGCGGAGACCAGAGTGCCCAGGCGCAGCATCCGTTCAAGCCGTGGCGGAACCCCGCCCGCGCCCGGCAGGAGGGTGCACGGCACTAAGCTGCCGGCGATTGCGAATTCTGCTGTCGCGGGAGCCGGAGTCGCCAGCAGGAGGAGATGGCAGGTCGGCGACGGTGGATCGGCGAGTTCAAGCAGGGTTTGCCACGGTTGGCCGGCGCCGCAGGCGGCCAACCACTCATTGCGCACGCGTTCGCGCTCGCTGGCGGCGATCGCCTGCAGCCAGCCGAAGCCCAGCGCGGTTGCCGGATCGCGGCCGGTGGCCAGCCGCCAGCCGGGGCTCACAAAGAGAAACTCTCCCCGCCTGGTGGCGGCAAATGCAATCAGCGGCAGCGCCGCGAGAAGATCGGACGGGGGTGAATCGGGGTACGCGGCCGGCACGGATTCAGGCTCGATGGTAGGGAGTCCCTTTGAGAATGGTGGCGGCACGGTAGATCTGCTCCAACAGGAGCAAGCGTGCCATCTCATGTGGAAAGGTCATGGCGGAAAGGGAGATGCGGGCATTCGCCGCGGCCAGCACCGATGCCGGCAAGCCGGCTGCCCCGCCAATCAGGAAGACCAGATCTCCATGGCGTCCCAGCTCCAGTTGCAAGCGCCTGGCAAACGCCACGGAATTCAGCTCAACCCCGGCTTCATCCAGGGCCGCCACCCAGCCGGCCGCGGCCATGCGGCGCAAGAGCGCGTCGGGACTGCGCACCGTGCCCCCCTTGCCTTCGGCGATCTCCTCAACCCGGGTGGGCAGGCCGCTCTTGCCGGCTCGTCGCGTGTAGTTGTCGCAAAGCGACTTCAGCGCCGGGTCACGCACTTTACCCACCGGCCAGATCAAGAGCATCGCAGCGGACTCCAGGCGGGCTCCGCCGGCACCTGTTCGACCGTGGCCAACCCTCCCTGCGGATCTGAACGCACGATGGTGTCCAGCGGTGGATCGGTTGTTTCGGGGTGATCTTCCAGCCAGTGCAGGCCGCGGCTTTCGCGCCGACTGTAGGCGGCTTGAGCGATGATCAAGGCGGTGGTCGCCACCGACTGAAGCTCCAGCAACTCCACGCTCGGGGCATGGTGAGCGACGATCTCCTCGATGTCGGTGGCCAGCAGGGAGAGCCGTTCGGCGACCAGCTTCAGGCGCTTGCGGGAACGCACAATTCCCACATACTCCTGCATCATCTCGGCAATGCCGCAGCGCAGCTCGGTGACCTGGTCAATTTCCGCGGGTTGCCTACCGCGGCTTTCAATCCGCGTCAACATGGCCCGCGCGGTCTGCTCGGCCGCGGGGCCGGGCACCGGACACCTGGTTCGCCAGGCCGACGCAGCGGCGCGATGAGCGAATACCACCGCCTCCAGCAGAGAGTTGGAGGCCAGGCGATTGGCTCCGTGAACCCCGGTGCAGGCGACTTCGCCGGCGGCGTGTAGTCCCGGCAGTGCGCTCTCGCCATCGTGGTTGGCAATGATGCCGCCGCAGGTGTAGTGCGCCGAGGGCGCCACCGGAATCGGCGCCTTCTCCGGGTTGATCCCGAGTTGCAGCAGCCGCTTGTGGATGTTGGGGAAACGCCGGCGAAAACTCCCCGGCGGGAAGTGTGTGACATCGAGCAGAACGTAGGGATCGTGGCGGGCCTTCAACTCAGAATCGATGGCGCGGGCGACAATATCCCGCGGCGCCAGCTCCTTGCGGTCGTCATAGCGATGCATGAAGCGCCGGCCGTCGCCGGTCCGCAGGATGCCGCCTTCGCCGCGGACCGCTTCCGAGATCAGAAAAGAGTCCGCGGAGTCGGTGATCAACGCTGTGGGGTGAAACTGAATGAACTCCATATTGGCGATCGGCACCCCGGCACGAAACGCCATCGCGATCCCGTCGCCGGTGGCGATGGTTGGATTGGTGGTGCGCTG
>JALXCG010000325.1 GCA_026991065.1 Gemmatimonadota bacterium
CGTCTGCCCGGCGGCGAATCGGGTGCGCTACAATTTCCCGTCGAGGGGGGCGCGGTCGACAGACCCGGAGCTGAAATGGACTTCTTGAAACAGGCTCCCAGCCGCGGAGCGACAGTGCCGCAGCGGTGGGCGGGAGTTGATATCACTCGGCGGGCCATGCACAGCTTGGGCCGGCAGCGCCATCTAATTCTGGCTCTGTGCCTCCTTGCGCTACCTGCCGCCGCCGATACGACGCCGCCAACGAGCACCCTGCACGTGCCCGGTGACTACCCTTCCATCCAGGCTGCCATTGATGCCGCCGAAGACTGGGATCTGGTTCTGGTTCAGCCCGGCACCTACCGGGAGCACCTGCGCTTCCGGGGTAAGGCGATCACGGTGAGTGGGATTGAACCGGCGAGCCGCGTGGTTGCGGCCGAGACGATCATCATGGCGGATTCCCTCGGTCCGATCGTGAGCTTTGTTGATGGGGAACGGGCCAACTCTGTGCTGCGGGCCTTCACGATCAGCGGGTTGCAGCGGGAAGAGGATGGAGTGGGGCTGCTCTGTGAAGAGGCGTCCCCGCGGGTGGTCTCCTGCATTTTCAGAGAACATCGGCGCGAGGGTTGGGACTGGCTCTTTGGTGGTGCCGCCCACCTCATCGGCGGCGGGCCGAGTTTCGAGGACTGTGTTTTCCAGGACAACGAGCTGCATAGTTCCTCCTGCAGCTACGGTGCGGCGATTGCCGGCGAGGGAAGCCAGGTCCATATCTCCGACTGCTTTTTCGACAACAACCGCGCACTGTGGAACCAGACCTGGGGGGGCGCGATCTGGCTCGATGGCGGCGGGGTGGTGATCCGGCGTTCGCGTTTTCTGGGCAACAGCGCCCGCACGGGTTCTGCCAACGACCCCCCGTTTGCAGAAGGAGGGGCTCTTGCGGCGTTCGATGCGCAGATCGAGATCGAAAACTCGGACTTCGACCGCAACTGGACCGACGCGAGCGGTGTCATGGATGGCGCAATCTCGGCAGGCGGTGCGCTCTACCTGCTGCGCTGCGCCGCTGTGATCCGCTCAACTTCTTTTGTGAACAACAGCATCACTGTCCATGAGTGGTACACGACGCACAACTGCCGGGGCGGGGCGATCCGCGCCTACGACAGCCACGTCCTGGTCGTGGACTCGGAGATGCGGGGCAACCGCGCGTCGAACGCCTACGCGGGAGCGGTGTCTGTCCGTGAGGGAGAGGTCGAGCTTCGTCGCTGCTGGATCCGCAACAACTCCGCCGATCTCACTCCCGACGGCATCCACGTCAGCCACGGTTCTCTGGTGCTGGTGAACTGCGTTGTTCAGGACCACCCCTGCGCGCTACACGCGGGCTTCCGGGGGCAGGTGGAGATTCTGCAGTCGACGTTGGTTGGCAATGGCGACGAACCTGTGCTCTGGGTCGACACCGAACCAAGTTCACGGCGCTCTCGAATCCTCAACTCCATCCTCTGGAACGGGCACAGCCACGCCGTCTGGCACACGAGCGGTTCGCTGCAAGTGGCCTACTCTGATCTCAGCCAGCCCTGGCCGGGCAGCGGAAATCTGAATTCGGAGCCGCGCTTCGTAGCGCGTGGGGTGTTCCCTTTTCTGCTCGGACCCAACTCTCCCTGCATTGATGCCGGTCATCCGGAGGTGGAGGACGCGATCTCCGATTGGCATCCACGCTGGCCGGAGGGACATGAGGACGGACCGCGGGCGGACATGGGTTGGACGGGCGGGCCGCTGAATCGGGACCTCCTCTCGGCCTGGTGGCGCTGAGGAGAGGCGCGGCCGCGAATCGGGAAAGCGGAAGCGGGGGGGAGAGGGTG
>JALXCG010000326.1 GCA_026991065.1 Gemmatimonadota bacterium
GAGTGGGAGTTCGCCTGCCGCGCCGGCACCAGCAGCGCCCTTTACAATGGAGAGATCGTCAATCCCGACTGCGCCGATTCAACTGTAGCCGCCATCGCCTGGTATTGTGGCAACCCCTCCGCCCCTCCGCGTCCCCAACCGGTCCGGCAAAAAGAGGCGAACGCCTGGGCCCTCTACGACATGAGCGGCAACGTCCGCGAGTGGTGCTGGGATTGGTATCAGGCTGACTACCCCACCGAAGATCCGCTGATCGACCCGGTCGGTCCCGAAACCGGCAGCCAACGCGTCACTCGTGGTGGCGGTTATCTCAGCGACGCGCGTTTCTGCCGGTCCGCCGGTCGCCTGCCGATCAATCCCAACTCCGCCTACTCCTACATCGGTTTCCGCGTCGCCCGCACAGTCATCACCCCACCGTGACTTCGCCCACTTCTCTCCCAAGCGCCCCAATTTTTGAATAAGTACTTGCAGCGTCGGGCTGCGCCGCGCTTCGCACAAGAGTTCCGCGCGGCTCCCCATCCACTCTCTCCGAAGCAGTTTTCTCGCCCAGCGGCGTTCGCGTTCAGCTCCACCGCGCCCCTCGCCCCCGGCCGCCCCCGCGCTTTTTCTTTAGATCCACGCCCGGGCGCGCTAGATTCACTGGTTTCGGACCCGCCTTCAGGAGAACCGGCCCCATGAATCCCACCGTCGCGGTATTGCGTCTGCCGGGCGTCAATTGCGAAACTGAAACCCTGGCCGCCTGCGCCGCCGTCGGCCTGCGTCCGCTGCTGGTGCAGTGGAACGACGCGCCCACCGCTCTGGCCGGCGCCGCCGGCTGCGTCCTCCCGGGCGGCTTCTCCTATCAGGACCGCATCCGCGCCGGAGCGGTTGCCGCCAAGGAACCGATCATCGCCGCCCTGCACAGCCTGGCGGCGGCCGGCAAGCCGATTCTGGGCATCTGCAACGGCGCCCAGGTCCTGGTGGAAAGCGGCCTGGTCCCGGCGCTGGAGCCGGGCCGGGTTCAGGTCGCGCTGGCGCCCAACGCCGATCCCGGCTACGAGTGTCGCTGGGTGCACCTGGCGGCGGATCCCACCAGTGCCTCGCCCTTTGCCCGCGCGCTCTCCGCGCAGGGTCCCATCCCCATGCCGATCGCCCACGCCGAGGGCCGTTTCACCAGCCGCGAAGACGGCCTCATGGAAGCGCTGCAGCACGCCGGCCAGCTCGCTTTTCACTACGTGGATGCGGCCGGCGAAGCGAACGGGGATTACAACCCCAACGGTTCCGCGCTCGACACCGCCGGCCTGGTCAACCCCGCCGGCAACGTTCTCGCCCTCATGCCGCACCCCGAGCGCGCCACCTGGCTGCGCCAGGTCCCTTTCTGGCTGCCCGGCCCGTGGGGAGAGCGGCGGCGCGCCGCCCAGGGGCGCCTGGACCTGCTCGATGGTCCCGGTCCCGGGCGGGTCATCTTCGCGGCCCTGGCCCGGGCCGCTCGGGAGCACGCCGCATGAAAACCCTCATTCTGCTCGCTCGCTCCAAGATCCCCGATCTCGCCGCGCTCACCGCGGCGCGCACCCTGCGCGACCGGCTGGCGCTGCCGGTAGTCGCGGTCGACCGCGAGATCCTCTGGACCCTCGGCTATGACGGCGGGGAGAGCGCCGCCGAGCTGGCCGCCCGGCTGATCCGCACCACCACCCTGCTGGTCAACCCCTCCAAACAGATCGTGCGTTCCGGCACCGAGCTGCCGGGCGCGCTGGCCGGTCCGGCCGATACCCGGGCCGTGCGGGTCGAAGTGTGGGAAGCGGGGGAGGAGCAACGGGTACTGCAGCGGATGCGCGCCGCCCACGCTTTCGA
>JALXCG010000327.1 GCA_026991065.1 Gemmatimonadota bacterium
ATCTGGTGGGCGTGCTGGCGCGCGATCAGGGCGCGCGGGTGCCGGGGCGGCTGGTGGCGTCGGCGAAATCCTGGCTCTCCCATGCGCAGGTCGATCGCGATGCGCCGATCCTGCCCTGGGGGGCGGAGGGGCGCAAGCTCTCGCCGGTGGATGCGGCGGCGGCCTATCTGCGGCACATTCGCGAGGCCTGGAACCATGTCCACGCGCGGGAGGATGCCGAGCGGGTGGCGGAGCGGCAGGATGTGGTGGTCACCGTGCCGGCTTCGTTCGACGAGGTGGCCCGCGAGCTGACGGTCGAGGCGGCGCGGCGGGCGGGATTTGCCCATATCACGCTCCTGGAGGAGCCGCAGGCGGCGCTCTACGCCTGGATCGATCGGCTCGGCGAGGCGTGGGCGGAGGTGCTGCGGCCGGGCGATGTGATTCTGGTGGTGGACATCGGCGGCGGGACCACCGATCTGAGTCTGATCCGGGTGGGGCGATCGGCGCGCGGCGAAGCGACCCTGGAGCGTTTCGCGGTCGGGCGGCATCTGCTGCTCGGTGGTGACAACATGGACCTGGCGCTGGCCCATCTGGCGGAGGAGCGGATGGGGCATCCGCGGCTCGATGCACTGCGCTGGCAGATTCTGACCCAGCGGGCGCGGGTGGCGAAAGAGGCGCTGCTCAAGCGTGGCGGGCCGGAGCGGATGCCGGTGCAGGTGCTCGGCGCGGGCTCCTCGGTGGTGGGCGGCGCGCTGCACGCGGAGCTGACCCGCGAGGATGTGAGGCGGGTGCTGCTGGACGGCTTTGTGCCGCTGGTGGAGGCGAGCGCGCGGCCGCGACCGGCGCGGCGGGCGGGGCTGGCCGAATTGGGGCTGCCCTACGAGGCGGATCCGGCGATCACGCGCCATCTGGCGGATTTTCTGGGGCGCCACGCGGGCGGCGCGGGCGCGATTCTGCTGCCGCAGGCGGTTCTGTTCAATGGCGGGGCGCTCAAGGGGGCGGCGCTGCGCAAGCGGATCTTGCGCCAGTTGGGGCAGTGGGCCGAGGCGGCGGGGCGGCCGGCGCCGCAGCTTCTGGATGGCGCGCCGCTGGATCTGGCGGTGGCGCGCGGGGCGGCCTACTACGGCGGGGTGCGAGGCGGGCTCGGGGTGGGGATCGGGCGGCGCGCGGCGCGGGCCTACTATGTGGAGGTGGAGGTCGCCGGGGAGAAGCCGGAGGCGGCGCGGACGGCGGCGGGCAGAGGGGGCGATGCGGGCGCGGCGGGAGCCACCGGCACGGCGGGAACCGGCGGCGCGACGGGCGGCGGACAGGTGCGGGCGCTGTGCATCGCGCCGCGCGGAATGGAGGAGGATAGCTGGACCCGGATCGACGCCCACGCGTTTCGCGCCCGCGCCAATCGACCCGTGGCGTTCCGCCTGCTGGCGTCCACCGCCCGGCTGGAGGATCGTCCCGGGGACCTGGTGGAGGTGGAGCGGGCCTCGCTGGAGCCCTGGCCCCCGATCCTGACCGTGCTCCGCTACGGCAAGCCGGGCAACCACCAGGAGATCCCGGTCCGGCTGGCGGTCCATGCCACCGCCGTGGGCACCCTGGAGCTGTGGTGCGAGGCGCTGGAGACGGAGCATCGCTGGCGGCTCGACCTGCAGGTGCGGGGGGTCGCCGGTGGAGTGCCCGCCGGCGCGACGGGCGGCGCGCTGCCGGGCGCGGCAGCGGCTGGGGCGGCGGCCGGGGCGGCAGCCGGGACAGCGGACACCGCTGGAGCAAGCGCGGCCGGCGAAGTGGCCACTGAAACGGCAGCGGGGAAAGCACCGGCCGGAACCACGGCAACCGCGGCAACCACGGCAACCACGG
>JALXCG010000328.1 GCA_026991065.1 Gemmatimonadota bacterium
GCGACGCAGGACTCCGGACCGACCTGGAGCGCACCTCCAGCCCCGGTCGCGGAGTTGTTGAGGAAGATGTAGTTGTGGCAGTGGGAGAGGGTGGGAGAGGCGTTCCGGCAGTCGATTCTCCGCTTTCCGCCGGTGATGGTCACGCCCTGGATGTGGGCGGCGGTGATCGGCAGGAACTGTTTCGGCCTCATGGTTGTTGGTGTTCCTCGACGCACTCGGGAGAGAGCCCGCTTCTTCATGCTGCGGCGGACGCCGCGTTCATAACATCAAAAGTATGATCCCGCGCCGGCGGTTGTTCAACCCGGTATCGGGCCGGATGCAGCGGTCAATGGAGACACAGACCGAATCCAGCACACGCCCCCACTCCCGCAATTGTGGGATTCGGCCTATCATTCCCGCATGACAGTTCTCTCTCTGCCGCGCATTGCGCTCCATTGAGTTGCGCAATGTGTAGCGGCGGTGCGCCATCGCGTGCGCCGGAGGAGTTGGTTCATGTTCAACCGCATGCGCCCGTCAATTGTTGCACTCTTTCTTCTGGCCGCCTGGGCGGGCGCTGCCTACCAGCGCGCCCAGCGCGCCTTTGATGCTCCCAGCTTCAGCTTCACCGACGACACGCGGATCCACCGTTCGGAGGCGGCCATGCACTATCGCTATGCGCGCATGGTGGCCAGCGGCGAGGGAATCCCCGCGCTGGACCGGTACGTGCAGGCGCCACAAGGGGTTGAGCCGCATCGCGAGTTCGCGCTGCTGATGGAGGAGAGCATCGGTGGCCTGCACTGGCTGCTGGGACGGCTCGGTTTGCCGCAGCCGCCCTTCCAGGTCACGGTGGCGGTGGTCATCGCCCTGGTTTCCTCTCTGGCGCTGCCCCTGCTCGCCTGGACCACCGCCATGCTGCATAACTCCTGGCGCTGTGGCGTGGCGGCCACTCTGCTCTTCGGGCTCTCGGTGCCGGCCTGGGTGCGCAGTTCCGGCGCGTTTGTCCGCGAAGCGTTCGGGTTGCCGCTCATGGCGCTGGTGATCGCCCTGGTGCTTTTCGACTACCAGAAGCCGCGGCCCTACCGCTTTCTGCTGATCGTGGGCGCGGCCGTACTCTTTTTTGTCTCCTGGTTTCTGGCCCCGTTCCTGGCCGCGATTCTGGCTCTGCCGCTGATTGTGGCCGTGGGCTTGCGCTCCGACCCGAGGCCTCTGCGGCGCCCGCTTTTCGCGCTCGCCCTGGCGCTGCTCCTGGCCGGTTCCCTGAATGCCGCCCTGCGTTCCCGCCAAGTGCTGGTCAGTCCGCCGGGCGGCGTGCTGGCTTTCGGCGCGCTGGTTGCCGCGGTGGGGCCCCACCTTTCGGTTCGGCTGCGGCGCCGCTGGAGTTGGATCGGCATGGCCCTGGCCGCCGCCGGACTGGTGCTCTCGGCCCAGGCGGGGCATGACTACGCGCACGTCTACGAAGCGGTGTTGGCGCGCTTTCGTTCCACCGCGCCGGCGCACCTTTCCTTTGCGGCGCGCGCTTTTTCGTCCGGCCCCTTTGGCGCCATCACCCCCGCCTACGCCATCGAGCGACTGGCGGTTCCGGCGCTGGCCCTGCTGGCGGGGGCGCTGGCGGTTGCCGGGCGGGGCGGCAGTCGCAAATGGGGCGGCACCGGCGCCCCCTCTCTCTGGGTGATTGTCAGCGCCGCCGGCTTTCTGTCTCTGACCCTGATGATGGTGCGCTTTTCGCCTTTCTTCGTCTACTTTGCGGCGCCGCTGAGCGCGGCCTGGCTGCGTCCCGATGTCGGCCGGGTCCGCCGCCTGGCCGCGCTCGGGCTTTGGGTGCCGGCGCTGGGGTTGGCAGTGCAG
>JALXCG010000329.1 GCA_026991065.1 Gemmatimonadota bacterium
GCGTGGGCGAGTGGGCCGACAAGGGCCACGGCCCCCGCAATGCAGGCTCCTTGCCGGAGAAACTCCCGGCGCGTGGCAAGGGTGGAGAGTGGATCGTGATCTGGCATGAGAAGGTCCCCTCGGGAGTGATCGAGTCAAAGAAAAGTCTGCGCCGAACCTGGCGACGGCATTGCTGGAGCAGACGATAACAGAAACCTAACTGCGTCAGGCGCCGTTCGCAACCCCCCCTTCACCACCCCCAAGCCGGCACCTCATCTCGCCTCTGAAACTCGCCGATGCAGCCGTCGACCCCTCCAATTCGCCCGCTTCGGAGAGTGTGCGGCGTCCCCAGAGGAGATCGGTTTGGAGCCGGCCGAGATCCGGTGTCGAGTGGCGCGGTCCCAGAGGCAGAATGAATCGCGACGGAGCGCCGGTTGCGGGGAGACGGGCGGATTCTCGTCGAGCCCGGGGAGAGACGCGAGCGGACAGGCCGGTTGAGCCCAGTCCGCGAAAGGCAACCAGCCTTCCTGCGGACTCAGCGCCTTGATCTTGAAACAGGCCCGAATACGGGCACGAAAGCCAGTGCGCGACAGGCTCCCAGGATTCGTTCTCGGACAAGCGCACGCTCAAGCAGCAGGCCGCGTCATTGATCGATGCGATCCAGGTCGAACTCTGGGTGCGGAGGATTCTGGTGCAACGCAATCAGGAGCCAATGCCCACCGCGGTCGGTCAACCGGCGGGTTCGGTGAGAGTGTGACCGGCAATCCAGCATGTTGCGGAGACGCGGGAAGCGGCAGGGTTGACGAAGCGCCGAAACTTCATCCCCCAAAAAGAGCGCGACGGGATGGCGTTGGTGAGAGGATGGGGTGGCTGCGCGCGGAAAGGACAAATCAAGGACAAATCCCGGCGAGGATGCTTGCTATACTGAATGTTTTTGGTGCGCGCGGGCTCTCCAGGTGTGGGAGTGGCGCGGGTGCCGTCCGCTCCGGGTGATTCTGCCGCCGATGTTCTTGCTGTCCCTACTCCGCCGCCACGCGTGGTTGTCGGCTCTGCTCTGCGGGCTGGCGGCGTTTGCGCTCTATGCGGTCTCGCTGATGCCGACGGTCGGTTTCATCGACGCGCCGCGCTACTCCGCGTTTGTGGCCCACCTCTATCTGGGCGTGGCGTCGATCGAACATCCGCTCTTCGTGCTCGCGGCCAAGCCTTTCGCCTGGCTGCCGTGGGGGGATCTGGCGTGGCGGGTCAATCTGGCGACGGCGTTCTATGGCGCGGTGACGGTGGGGCTGACGGCGCTGCTGGTGCAGCGGCGCACCGGGTCGCTCTACGCGGCGATGGTGGCGGCGCTGGCGTTCGCCACATCCTACGATCTCTGGTGGCTGTCGACCGAGGCCGAGGTCTATACGCTGGCGGCGGCGCTGCTGCTGGGTGCGCTGGTGGCGCTGATCGGGCGGCCGGAGGGGAAGCAACCGGCGCTGGGGAGCGCGGCGTTTCTGCTCGGGCTGGCGGCGGTGAATCACCAGGCGTCGATCTTCGCGCTGCCGCCGGCGATCGGCTATCTGCTGCTGATCACGCCGCGCGCGGGATGGGTGCGGGCGCTGGCGCGAACGGCCGGTGCGTTTCTGCTCGGGGTTGCCCCCTATCTGCTGCTTTTCGCCTGGCGGGTGGCCACCGACGGCTGGGGGACGACGCTGCATGCGGCGGCGGGCGGCGAGTTCCAGGACTCGTTTCTGGCGCCGATCGGCTGGGTCGGTTATGGGCGGGTCGTGGCGTTCCTGATCGTCATTACCGGCTACCAGTTCTACCCATTTCATACTGCGGCGTGGATGGTGGGGCTCTGGCACCG
>JALXCG010000330.1 GCA_026991065.1 Gemmatimonadota bacterium
GCCGACAAAGACCGCGAAGCCGCCCGGTTGCAGCCCGGCGCGCCGAATCGCCTGCCACGGGGTGGAGATGGCGTCGGCGATCACGCCCAGCTCCGCCAGGCCGATCCCCGACTGGCCGATCGGGCCATCGCCCATATACTCCGGCACCGGGCAGAGGTCGCGCGCCGGCACCACCACATGGGTCGCGAATCCACCATGCACGTCATTGCCCGGCATCACCTGGTTCGGACAGGTGGTCCCGCGTCCGGCGCGGCAGGTGGGGCAATCACCGCAGGGCAGCACCGCCGGCACCACCACCGCCTGGCCCACGCGGCTCTCCACGCCGGCGCCGCCGGCCTCGATCACGCCGGCGATCTCATGCCCCAGCACCAGGGGGAGTTCATGCTTGGTGCGCACGCCGCCATAGAGAAACCCGACATCGGTGTGGCAAACCCCGCAGCCCGCCACCCGCACCAGCGCTTCGCCCGCCGCCAGCTCCGGCACGGGGCGCTCGAACGGCTCCAAAGGCTGCCCCGGCGCCGTCATCGCATAGCCGAAAATCGTCTTCATGCCGTGCACTCCTTCCGCCGCCGGACCGGAGCCCGGCACGCGCAAAAGCTCTCGGGCCGCGCGCACTCCGCCAGATGCCGCGTTCGCCGCGGCCGCGCCGGCCAAATCCTGCTCATCCAGGTGGAACTTACAGATGCTCCAAATCCTACACGCAGCCCGGGAAACGCACAATCCACCCCCGGTCGGCGACGCGAGCCCGGCCGGCAACACATACCCCCCCGATCACCGCGCGGACCCGGCCGACAACACACAGTCCTTCCCCGCTCACCGCCGGGTCCCCGGCCGACCCGCGCCAAGCGCGGGCCGCGGCAAGGGCCCTCTGCCCCCCCCACGACGATTCCGGCACAACCTGTCCCGGGGCGGGTGACCGGCCCCCGGCCGCGGCGCGCGCCACCCGCGCCGCAAAATCCGCTTGACACCGAACCCCAGCGCTATATCCTTTCATCCGGATATCCGCATGAAAGGCGCAACATGGATCACCTCACGCACTGGCTGAAGGCACTCGCCGATCCCATCCGCCTGCGCTTGCTCTGGCTCCTGATCGACGGCGAGGAGCACTGCGTCTGTGCCCTGGTCGAAGCCCTCGGCTTGCCGCAATCCACGATTTCCCGCCACCTGCGCACCCTGCGCGAGGTCGGCCTGGTGCGCGGCCGCCGCCAGGGCACCTGGACCCACTATTCGCTGGTGCCGCAGCCGCCGGAGCTGGCCGCCGTTCTCAGCGCGCTGCGCCCCGCCCTCGAAGCCGCCGCCGCCGCCGAAGCCCTGCCCGGAGCCGGCGCCCCGACCGGAGCCTGCCATGCACTCCCGCGCTGACCGCGTCGCGCTCGCCTGGATGGTGGCGATCTTCCTCGCCTGCTACTACCTGCCGGTGGAGAGCGCGCGCTTCAACGGCGCGGTGCTGGAGGCACTGCAACTGGTCCGCTGGTACGCCCGCGAGCACGTCCTGCTCTGCCTGATCCCGGCCTTCTACATCGCCGGCGCCATCTCGGTCTTCATCCGCCAGGAGGCGGTTCTGCGCTACCTCGGCCCCGCCGCGCCCCGCCCCCTGGCCTACGGCGTCGCCTCCGTCTCCGGCACCATCCTCGCCGTCTGCAGTTGCACCGTGCTGCCGCTCTTCTCCGGCATCTACATGATGGGCGCCGGCCTCGGCCCGGCCACCGCGTTCCTCTACAGCGGCCCGGCGATCAACATTCTCGCCATCGTCCTCACCGCGCGCGTTCTCGGCCTGCCGCTGGGGGTTGCGCGCGCGGTCGGCGCCGTGCTCTTCAGCGT
>JALXCG010000331.1 GCA_026991065.1 Gemmatimonadota bacterium
GGAGTGAGTGAGAGCCGGCGATATTTCCGCGACGGCGGGCCAGTGACACAGTTGGCGCCCGGCAGCGGTCGATGGGTCAATGGGGCGATGGGAATCGTGGAACTCCGGCGCTGAACCGGCGTAATTCGGTGCGTCGGGGCCGTGCGGCACCGATGAGTCAAGAATTGCGCATTGACAGCGGCCCGACCCATCCTCAAACTACAGGAGGAGTTTGAGTCGCCTCGATCTCGGCTCCAGGAAAGCGCCCATTCGGAGCTTCGCGTGACAACAGCAAGCCAAAGCAACAAATTGCTGCGCATGATCCTGATCATCGCCGTGGCCGCCCTGGCCTACGGCGCGATGGCGCATGTCCACGAAGCGCCCGCGGGCGACAACACGCTGGAACCGGTCTGCACCTGGTGCCTGGTCGCCCCCAGCGTGGTCTTTCTCACCGTGGTTGCCGCGTTTTTCCTGGCGCCGCGGGGTTTTGTTGTAGAAGTACCGGCCAGAGCCACGCTGCCGGCGGATCATGCCCGCCGCGGCAGCCGCGAAGCGCGCGCCCCGCCTCGCCGCTGATTCGTTTTCGCCACTTCGGTTTTCGGCCATCGGCGCCAACCCTCTTCGGCCCCCTCGCGGCGATCGGAGAGCGGTGTCCCACTCCGCAGGATGCGCGGCTGTGTGGGTTCGGTTGCGGGGCTGGATCTGTGTATCCGGCCAACCCTTGGCCGCCAACGAAGTGAGCGAAACCGGGAACGCTTGCTTTCGGGGCGCAGCAGCCGGGAGTGGTGGATCTTCTCCAACCCATCCCGCGCCTCCCGCACCCCCGCGATTCCAAGTTTCGGAAACGCCGCGCGCCCACCAGAGAGCGGCGGCGCTTCCTCTGCGGACTCTGCGTCCTTCGAATCATTCGCGGTATCCGCACGCGCCGGAGAATTCTTCTCATGCTTCTATCCCACCGCTGGTTGCCCGCCGCCCTGCTCGTTGTGCTGGTTGGCTGTGGCGACCATGAAGACCGCATCCTCGGGCCGGTCACCGATGCCGACGACGAGGAGCTGTTTGCCTGGATCTGGGCGTTCAGCGCCCAGGACGACTCATTGCGCATCTATGACGCAGCCACCGGTGATCTTCACGCCGCCTATTACGCCAAGCCACACCCGCTTTTTCCCGAAGCGATCGCCATGAACGGCGGCGAGCCCTCGGTCTGGATGGGCTCGGACGGCACCGGCTATTCCTTTGGCGGCGGTTTCCTCATGCACGGCGATCACGCCCACATGGAGGTGCCGACAGCCCTTGGAACCATCGCAACCGGTCCCGGCAACACCCACCTGAGTGTTGCTCCCGCCGGCGACCGGGTGGCCTGGGCCAACGATGGCGACGCCACCTTCACCCTGGTGGAGACCGGCACCCTGGCTGCCTCCACCCTCGACCACGGCAGCAGCCACTCCGCCTCGCTGCTTAGCGCCACCCGGCTTTTGGCCACCAATATGGAGGAAAAGTGGGCCCGGGTGATCGACATCGCCTCCAACAGCGTAATCAGCGAGATCCCGATCGACACCCTGGCCCACGGCGACGCCTTTTACGCCCCTTCCGAGCAGGCATTCGTCGCTTGTCTTCACGGCGTGGAGCAGATCGACATGGCGAATGCGGCGCGGGTGGCGACGCTTCCCTATCCCGGCGCCGGCCGCTCTAACTTCCTTCTCCATGCCGCCGGCAATCGCTACGCCCTGGGGCCGGTCAAGCTCGACAGCGGCGATGCCGATCAGCTCTTTCTGCTCGATATGGCGACCCCCGCGCTGCAAGCGATCGACCTGCCGGGCGCCGCGCTCGCCTGGAATCGCGG
>JALXCG010000332.1 GCA_026991065.1 Gemmatimonadota bacterium
GCAGGCAGGTGGGGCCAGCGCGGCGATGTCGGCGCGTTCCGACAAGCGGGCCAGATCGGACAATTTCCGGCCCAGCCGATAGGCGCGCCCCAGCGGGTCTTGCTCGACAAATCGGGCGTCGGTAAGCGCGGCGAGAACCCGGAAGGTCGTGGTTTTGGTAAAGCCCGAGCGGGCGACAATATCGGACAGCGCCATGCCTTCGGGCGCGTCGGCCAACACGTCAAGGATGCGCGCGGCGCGCGGGATTGAGCCGGTTATGGGCATGCAGAGTATTCCATTTAACGGAATTATTCGTTCTGTTTATTAGGGATTATTTACAAGAGCCTGTCAAGACGGCTATGCCTGCCGGATGAAAGATTTGCTTGTATTGCGTGATTCCATCACCGATTCCGGGCCGGTGGACGCCGGCAAGATCGTGCTCAGCGGCTCGCACGGGGGGCTGTATCCGGCCGCGCTTGCCTCGGGTGCGGGGCTGCGGGCGGTGGTGTTCAATGACGCGGGGATCGGGCTGGAGGATGCCGGGATCGGCGGGATAATGGCGCTGGATGGCGTTGGCATGGCGGCGGCAGGGGTTGATTGCCTGTCGGCGCGGATTGGCGACGCGCGCGACGCGCTGGAGCGCGGGCGGATCAGTGCGGCGAACCAGGCGGCGCGCGCGCTTGGGGTGGACAAGGGGATGCCGGTAAGCGAGGCGGTTGCGCTGTTGCATGCCGCACCGCTCCCCTCCGCCAGCCTGCCGCCTTACCGCGAAGCCCGCACGACCAGAACCTTGCGCCCCGGCGCGCCGCCCGTGTACCTGCTCGACAGTGCGTCGATGGTGGGGCCAGAGCATGCGGGCGAGGTGGTGATAACCGGCTCGCACGGGGCGCTGATTGGCGGTGATCCGGCGCGCGCGCTCAAGGCTCCGGCGCGCATCGCGGTGTTCAACGATGCGGGGTTGGGCCCGGATGAGATTGGCGCCGGGCGTCTGCCCGCACTCGCGGCGCAGGGGATTGCCGCAGTCACGGTTTCGGCGGGGTCTGCCCGCATTGGCGACGCTGTTTCGGCGTTGGAGACCGGGGTCATTTCACGCGCTAACGGTCCGGCGCAGACACTGGGTGCAAAAGCGGGGCTGGCGCTGCATATGTGGCTCTATCAGCTGGGTTAGAGCCTTATTCGGCAGCCAGACGACGCAGCACTTCGACAATGTCGTCCTCGGTCGTCGACGGGTTGATCGTGCACAGGCGCAAGGCGGATTTGCCCTTGAGACTGGTGGACGTCACCGCCGCATAGCCATCTTCGCCAATCCGGGCCGCGCGGCGCGCATGGCCTTTGGCGTCAACCCCGTTCAGGGCGAAACAAATGATGCCGATCTGCGCGGGCGAAACCACCTGCCAGGTGTCCGGGTCGGCGCGCAGGCGTTGCTCGGTAAACTCGGCCAGGGCGATCCCGTGGGCGACGGCCTCGCGGAATTTCTCGGCCCCGTATGTGCGCAGGGACATCCACAGCTTTACCGCCCGCGAACGCCGGGTCAGCTCCAGGCTTCGGTCGCCAAAATTCACCGCACCCTGTGTGGCTTTCACGTCCTTCAGGTATTCCGGGTGCATCGCATAACAGCGTTCCAGGGCGCCCGGATGCGTGACGAAACACGCCCCCACATCGTAGGGCTGAAACAGCCATTTGTGCGGGTCAACCGCCAGCGAATCGGCGCGCTCCAGCCCGCGCAGATAGGTGCGGCCCTGCGGGGTCAGGGCAGCGGGGCCACCATAGGCGCCATCCACATGCAGCCACAGCCCCTCTTCGGCGCAGAAATCGGCAAGCGCCTCCAGCGGATCGACCG
>JALXCG010000333.1 GCA_026991065.1 Gemmatimonadota bacterium
ACCCCGGTCCGGGTGCGGGGCGTGACTTTCCGTGCAAGAAGAGCGGAGCGGAGGGAATAGAGAGTAATGAAGTGCCGGCACCGCACCCGGACCGGGGTTACGGGTCGCGGTGCGTTATCCTCTTTGCACGGAACCCACAAGAACCTTCCGCCGACCCGAGAGTTTGCGAGTTGCCATGTCCGAAATGGAGTGCTGCACCGATCCGACGCTGGGAGACCAGGTCGCGAGCTATGCCTTTGGCGTGCTCGCCGGCCCCGGGCAGGAGCTGATCGAAGACCATCTCATGGTTTGCGCGCACTGCCGGGCGGAGTTGCAACGGCTGGAGCCGGCAATCCGGGCCCTGCAGGCGGAGGGAGGGCGCCTGGTTGACGAGCTGATGCTGCAACACGCTCCGACGCAGCCGGAGCCGCGGTTGCGCCGGCTGCTGGCGACCATCCGGCACACCTTCGAGGCGTTCGCGCCGATCGCCACGGAGCCGGCGCCCCTGCCCCTGCGCCGGTCGGGCGAAGGCGGCCAGGAGTTCGCGCCCGGGGTCGCGGACCAGCTCCGGCGATTGCAGGAAGAGGGCAACCCGGCACGGATCGCGGCGTTTCTGCGGCGCCAACACGCGCAGGAGACGGAGCCGTTTACGCCGGCGGTCTACTGGCGAGTGGGGGTGCAACTGCTGCGCGCCGGGCAAGTGATCGAGGCGGGCCAGATGCTGCGGATCGCCCTCGAAGGGTCTCCCGATCACCCCCACTATCGCTGGTCGGCCGCGCTGGCGGCGATGGAGTTGGGGGACCTGCCCCAGGCCCTGGCTCATCTGAGCCACGTGGCGGAGTCCTACACTCCACTGGCGGCGGAGGCCGCGGCGCTGAAGGCGGACCTGCTGCGGCAGATGCTCGGGGCCTCCGGGCAGAGCGGCGGCGCGGGAGGAGCGGATGCCTGAACCTCTCCCCAAAGCCCGCGCGCGAAGGGCGGAGCACCCGGCAACACGCGGAGCGGCAATCGGCCCAGAAACACACGCCACCGGCGACCCGCGCCTGCTCGAGGTCGCCCTGCTCAACCGACTGCTGGCGGACGCCCAACAGGGAGACCGCGCCGCCCGCGAACGCCTGCTGGCAGAGCTGCGACCCCGGCTCCTTTTGGTCGCCCGGGTGCGCCTGCGCGACACCCTGCGCGAGCAAGCCGAGGATGTAGTCCAGGAAACCCTGATCGTGGTAACCGAACGCCTCGCGGTGATCAGCGACCGCCCGGACCGCTATGCGCTGGCGGTGCTGCGCAACAAGATCGGCCATGTCTACCGGAGCCGGCAGCGGCGCGCCTCGCGGCGTGCTTTCGCCGCCACCGCGGCGGACGCCACGGCCGGCGCCGCGGTCCCCCTGGAGGAACTGGCCGATCCGGCCCCGCAGGCGTTTCCCGACCCGCTCCTGCGTAAACGGATCGAAAAGGCCTTTGCGGCCCTGGGAACCCGCTGCCGCACGGTCATCGCCATGAAATCCCGCGGCGCCCGCACCGAAGAGATTCTGCGCCTCTTTCCGGATGTGAAGCCGGCCACGGTCTACTCGCAGGTGAGTCGCTGCTGCAAACAGTTTGCCGGATTGCTCGGCATGGCGGCGCGGCGCTGACCCGGTCCTCGCTGTGGTTGCTCACTGCGCCAACCCGAAGATGCTGAATCCCGCCCAGAAAAACGGATGTGCCGGCGAGAGCAGCGCCGGCGGAACCGCCGAATCGCCCGCCGGCGCAAAGTCGGGCGGTCGGTTGCGCACCTCGGCAAGGAGCCGGCGGCGCGCTTCGGCGAGGGCCCCGGCAGGCCCGGCTCCGGCACTCAGGGCCCGG
>JALXCG010000334.1 GCA_026991065.1 Gemmatimonadota bacterium
CGACGGCAAAGAGCGTGAAGTGAAGGTGGACGACGCCTACCTGACCAAGTCGATCCGCGAGCCGATGGCCGACATCGTCAAGGGGCGCCTGCCGGTGATGGTGCTCCCGCCGCCCGCCCTCACCGACGCCGAGATCGGTAAGATCGTCGCGTTCATCAAGACCCTCAAGTAGCCCATGCAGCTTCCCGCGGCCCGCACGCTGTTGGAACTGGCGAAGCCGCGGATCACGCTGGCCTCCACCTTCACCGCGCTGCTCGGCTACGCGGTCGCGGATGCGGCGGCCGACGCCCGCCTGGCTTTCCTGGCCGCCGGCATCTTTCTCCTCGCTTGCGGCTCGGCAGCCCTCAACCAGGTGCAGGAAGCGGCGATCGACGCCCGCGTCCAGCGCACCGCCGCCCGCCCCATCCCCTCGGGCCGGATCTCGCGCCGCGCCGCGCTCCTCTACGCCCTCCTCCTGGTCGCCGCCGGCACCCTGCTCCTGGCGCTCCCTCTTTCACTCGCCACGGCCGTGACCGGCCTCTCCGGGGCCCTGCTTTACAACGGTGTCTACACGCCTCTCAAGCGCGTCACCCCTTTCGCCGTCATCCCCGGCGCCCTGATCGGCGGCGTCCCCCCGCTGGCCGGCTGGTTGGCCGCCGGCGGTCCGCTCCTCGCCCCGGGCATTCACCAACTCTGCTTCTTCTTCTTCGTCTGGCAGATTCCCCACTTCTGGCTGCTGCTCCTGCTCTACGAGCAGCACTACACGCAGAACGGCCTGCCCAGCCTATTCGACCGCTTCGACGCCCCCCAGATCGCCCGCCTGAGCTTTGTCTGGATCACGGCCACCGCGGTCTCCGGCATCGCCATGCCGCTCTTCGCCTTCGTTCGCCACCGCGAGGCCGGGTTGGTCATCGCCGCCGCCGCGTTTCTGGTGGTGTGGAAGGCGCTGGAACTGCTGCCGCGCCCGGCCGCGCCACCGCCGCCGCCGCGCGCCTACCGCCGCCGCTTCATGGAGGTCAATGGTTACGCCCTCTGGGTCACGCTGGTGCTTCTGCTGGATCGGATCTAGCACCGAGCCCCGATTCCTCTCCGCCCAACCGCGCCTCCACCACCTGGTCGCGCCCCCCGTCCTTGGCCCGATAGAGAGCCGCATCCGCCCGCGCCACCCACTCTTCGGCGGTCTCTCCCAACACACACTCCGCCACCCCCACCGATACAGTAATCAGCAGTGCCCGCCCGCCATGCTCGACACTCATGCGCCGCACCGCCTCGCGCATCGCCTCCGCCTTGCGCACCGCCGTCTCGCCATCGCAGTCGCGCAGCACCAGCGCGAACTCTTCGCCGCCATAACGCGCTACACAATCCGCCTGGCGCGGAAAATGCATGACCAACCGGTCCGCCAACGCCCGCAGCACCGCGTCTCCGGCCTGGTGCCCGTGGGTATCGTTCACCTGCTTGAAGTGATCGATATCCACCATCAGCAGCGCCGCCGGCTCGCGGAAAAGCACGCAATAATCCAGCGCCGATTTCAGCGCTCCCTCCAGCGCCACCCGGTTGCTCAGCCGCGTCAGTGCATCCGTCGTCGCCTCTCGCTGCGCCTCCACCAATTCCGCCCGCAGTGCCTGAATCCGCTCGCCCAGATCCCGCGTCATCGACTGTTGCCGCGCCTGCCGCTCCTCGATCAGCCGCCCCAGCCCATCCACCGTCTCCAAAGCCACCTGCTTCAATTCCGCCGGAGAACGCTCCCGCGCCGCCCATTCCAGCCGCCGCAGATGCTCCTCCGCCTGGCCGTCACCCGCCGCGTCCGCTACCACATTCTCCGCCAACCGCGCCGTAAAC
>JALXCG010000335.1 GCA_026991065.1 Gemmatimonadota bacterium
CATCCCCCAACTGCTGACCCGGGCCGAAGTCGCGCGCATCCTGGCCGCGGCCGAGGGCCTGGAACGGCGGGTGATGCTGGCCACCTGCTACGGCTGCGGCCTGCGGGTGAGCGAACTGGTCGCCCTACGGCTCCGCGACATCGATGGCGAACGTTGCCTGCTGCACGTCGAACGGGGCAAGGGTGGCAAGGACCGGAAGAGCGTACTGAGCGCGGGCGTCCTGGCCCTGTTGCGAGACTACTGGCGCCGCCGCCGGCCGCGCGACTGGGCGTTCCCCAGCTACCGCCAGGCCCGCCCGCGCAGTCTCTCGTTCGCCCAGCGGGCCTACACCGACGCCATGCGCGCACAGGCGGAGAACCGGCTGGAACGGCAGCTGCAGCAGTTCACCTACCCGAAGGTGCTGATCATCGACGAGATCGGGTATCTGCCGCTGAACCGCCAGGAGGCCAGCCTGTTCTTCCGTCTGGTGGCGAGGCACTACGAGAAGGCCTCGATGATCCTCACCTCGAACAAGGGGTTCGTGGACTGGGGCGAGGTGTTCTCGGATCAGGTGATCGCCACCGCCATCCTGGACTGGCTGCTGCACCATGCGACCACGCTCAACATCAAGGGTGAGAGCTTCCGGTTGAAGGAAAAGCGCAAGGCCGGGTTGATCACCCAGCCCATCGAGAAATCCGAACAGAAAGGAGAAGACTGAGCGACCTCAGGCGGCCTGGTCAGCCAAAGTTGAAATCGTTGAAAACCGGACATCTCAAACCGGTGAAAAGGGGACATCTTGGGTCGGCGTTGACACATGTTGCCGCAGACCACGACCGGACCCGGGGTCAGGGTGACTTCGCGGCGAATCTGCTGCAATGGGTCCCAGCCTACCTGCTTAATGGCGGGAGTGATGAAGAGGTCGCAGATGTCTGTCTCACTCAAGCGCTGCTTCTCTTTGTCATCCATGCTGACTACCTCCCGCGTTAGTCCCAATACAGCGTCCGCGCGACTTCCATTGATTAGCGCCCTCCCCGTGTCTGCGAATAGCGAGCACCCGATGCCGCGCCAGCGCCTCGCCGGTCTAGTTACAGGTGACAGGCCAATGTAACTCGAACCTGATTTTCCGTCATCGACGCGCCAGGACGTCGATCAACTGCCCCACCACCTCCAGTGCCGCCCTGTCCAGATTACCTGCCTCTGCATAGCCCTGGAGGCGACGGGCGATGCGCGCCGCCATTTCGCCCTCTATCGACCGCGTCTGGGGGCTCTCGCTCTCGGCCTCCTCGAAGAAGAAGGCCTCGGGAACGCCCAGCACCTCGGCGACCTGCGTCAAGCGCCGGGCACGAGGTGCGGTGATTCCCGCCTCCCAGGATTGAACGGATTGCGGCCGGATACCGAGGCGTCGGGCCAATTCGGACTGCGTTAGCCCCGCCGCCTTACGGGCCTTTGCGATTCGATCAGAGATTGCCATGACATGATTCTACAGGAATAAATTTACCGAAGTTGCATGTTTTTCTTGATTACTTACCAGTTTTTCATGTACTCTATGCCTGTAGCCTGAACACGGCTCCGATCATTTCCCCTAGCAACCTTTGAGGTAATACCAATGAATCCTATAGATTCCAATTCGCAAGGCCCCGTCACCCCGATCCGCCCGGATTTCCTCGATGAACTACTCGAATTCCGCTGCCCTTCGAGGAACGAGGAAGTCGATGAGGAAGCCGATCCGGCAACCAAGGAGCGCCACATCAAGGCACTCGGGCAGGCCATGGTGCAGAAATACGCGGCCCGCGGCATTGATCCCAGCCGACTCGAGCTGATCTACTGGCTGCACGACG
>JALXCG010000336.1 GCA_026991065.1 Gemmatimonadota bacterium
GTCAAGGTCTGGTCCGGGGCGTTGGTTGCGGGCGCCGACTCTTTGCGGCGCATTGAGATGCGTTGCGGTTGCCCGTCTGGCGCCGCCCCGCATCCGCTGCCTCGCGGGGGGCCGGGAAGAGGCTCAACCGATGCGCCGGCGCGGGGTTGCAAAAACAGGTGCAGGATTCCGGTGGACTGCTATGCTGGCGCCCATGCGACCCTATGATCTGATTATTTTCGATGTCGACGGGACCCTGATGCACCACCCCGAGGGGTTGGTGATCTGGGAGGTTCTGAATGATCGCTTCATTGGCGATCGGCGTCTGAATCGCGAGCGCTACCGGCGCTATCGCGCGGGCGAGATCAGCTATGCGGAGTGGGTGGATCTGGACGTCGGCGGTTGGCAGCGGGCGGGGGCCACGCGGGCCGATGTGATCGAGGCGATTCGCGATCTGGCGCCGGCTCCGGGGGCCCATGAGAGTTTTGCTCTGTTGCAGGAGCGGGGCTACCGCCTGGCGGTGGTCTCGGGGACGATCGACGTGGGGCTGAACCACGTTTTTCCGGAGCATCCCTTCGAGGCGGTTTTTACCAATCACCTGGAGTTCGCGGCGGATGGGACGATCAGCGGCTGGCGGGCGACTCCCTATGATCTGGATGGCAAGGTGCGGGCGATGGAGGCGCTGGTGCGGCGTTTTGCGACTTCGGCGGAGCGCTGCGCATTTGTCGGCGATGCTTTTAATGATGTTCCGATCGCCCGCGCGGCGGGTTTTTCGATCGCTTTTAACAGCCGCTGCGAGGAGCTGATGGCGGTGGCTGATGCGGTGGTTCCCGGGCCGGATCTGCGCGGGATTCTGCCCTATTTTTTGGACTGACCGGCTGCCGCCGGGGTGGGCCGGGGGATGGAGCGGTGGCGACGGGAATGGCGCGAGCGCCAGAGGTTCTATGAGCGCAATGTGGAAAACCTACAGCAATCTTCTGCTCGGGCTGGCGCGCGATGTGACCGCGCTCGGTTCGACGCCGTTCTACGCCTATGTGTGCTTGCTCTTGCTGGTCTGCGCGCCGGCCGTCGGCGGAGAGTTGGTGGTGGCCTTTGTGCTGCTCATGGGAATCTCCTATGCGATCAAGGCCACCTGGTTCAAGCCGCGCCCGGACCATGTGGCGGGTGTGGAACATGGCAATCTGTTGGAGGCGGTGGATGCCTCTTCGTTCCCGAGCGCGCATTCGGCGCGGGCGGCGGCCATGGCCTATCTTCTGGGGGGCTTTTTTGCCGCGCCGGTCGCCTGGGTCCTGCTGCTTGGAGCGCTGGCGGTGGGGGCGTCACGCGTGGTGTTGCGCCGGCATACACCGGTCGATGTGTTGGGCGGGTTTGCCATCGGGCTCCTGGCGGCGGTGCTTACCCGCGCGGTGGATCCTCTGGGGTGGGTGCTCGGTCGCTTCTAGTCAAGCGCCGGCGGGTGGCGCGTTCGAGGGCAGCGACCGCGAGGTGAACGTCGATGACGGCGTTGAGATGGTCGGTCCGGGCCTGGCGCTGCGATGCTTGTTCCTGGAGCAGGCGCTGGGAGTCGATGTTGCCGGCCTCGAAACGCTTGCGGGCGATGCTGTAGGCCCGTTCGGCGGCCGCCGCGGCGCGGGCCAGAACCGCGGCCCGGGCGACCGCTTCCGCGTGCGAGCGGAGCAACTCGCGCAGGTCCAGGAGCACCCGGCGGCGGGTATCTTCCAGGGAGATGCGGCTGCGCTCCAGGGAGGCACGGGATTCATCCACCAGGCGATGTCCGTAGCCGAAGTCCCACAGGCTCCAGCTGAGATTGAGACCGATCGAGCGGTCATATTG
>JALXCG010000337.1 GCA_026991065.1 Gemmatimonadota bacterium
GGTGAGCGCGGGGCGCCAGGGCGACCGGGCAAGAATCCAGCTGCCGCGGCTCCGGCGCCGCGCCGGGGCGGGGCAGTCGTCGGGCCTCCGGCTCCGGTTCGCTGCCTTGCAGGCCGGTTGGCGCACTGGGGTCGAAAGCCGATGCAACGACTTCGGCGATCTGCTCCCAGGAGGCCAGTTGGCGTACTTCGGAGCGTTCGGCGAGGGCGGCGATGGCCCGGCGCAGTTGCGCGGGGTGCCACCCGTGCTCCCGCTCCAGCTCGCGGGCGACCGCGATCACGCCGGGAATGCGCAGATGGCCGAGGGCGTGCAGGAGCGCCGCGGTTTGCAGGTAGTTGGCAGTGCCGAGCAGGCGGCCGCCGAATTTCTGCAGGCCGGCCAGGGTGTCGCGCGCGCGGGCGCGATGGATGAAGATCCGTTCGACCACGCCGCCGCCGAGCCCCGCGTTTTGGCGGAAGCGGCGGATGACGCGGGCGTCTTCGAGCAGATGTTCCACTTTGCGTGGTTCGACCCGGGCCAGGCGCAATACGGCTTCGGCCATGGGATCGTCGACCGCGCCACTGATCAGATCCGCGTAGAGGGTGTAGACCAGGGGGTCCATCTCCCAGTCGTCACCGAAGAGCAGTTCATGGGCGGCGGCGCGCGCGTGTTCGAGGCTGTGTTTGCGGTGGTGCTGGAGCAGGGCGCGCAACTTGTAGGCGACATGCTCCTTGAGGGAGCGAAAGCGGCCGCGCAGCAGGGCCCGCACTTGATCTTTGTAGACGATGTCATCCACCTCGATGCCGTCCTGCCGCAGTTTCTCTTCGATCGGCCGGCGGATTTGGGGTGGAGATGCGGTGATGAAGTAGGTCTCCAGCGGCTGGCCGCTGCTGCGGGCTTCCTCCTGCAGGGTGCGGATGAGGGTGCGGACACCCGGTAGGCTGCGCTTGTCTTCCGCCCCTTCGAAGGGGATGCGCATCATGGCCCGGAACGACTCGAAATCGGTGGCGAGATAGGTTTTGTCGAGATCCCAGCGGAGGATGATCGGGGTGCGGGCTGGGGCCGATTCACCGCCGGGACCGGCTGCGGCTTGGTGGGGCATGGGGGTCTCCCGGGATGGGCGGTGGCCGTGGGGGTGATGGGCAGCGACTGTACCACAATGTGGCCTGGATGCGGTCGGAGGGCGAGAGCGACGCGACCCGGCTTCTGGATCTGGCGGGTTGCACCGGGGGGAGTGGCTCCGCGGCGCGAAGTGGCTGGATTGGTGCGGACAGAGAAAAAAAAGAGGCAGGGAGAGTTCGGGTTACTCGACGGGAATCGGTTCCAGGGCGACGGCATGGTCGGCGGCGACAGTAACGAGGTGGTTGCGGGGAACGGCGCGCCAGGCGGAGGCTTCGCTGAGCGGTTCGGAGGCGATGATCACTGCGGCGTGGCTTTGGGCGGCGTCGAGCATCTGGCAGCTGCCTTCGTGGCAACGGTATTCGCGGCCGGTGATGAAGTAGAGGGATTCCGGGCGGGCGTCGGGCAGGTCGACGAAGCGGGAGGCGATGGCGTGGGTTCCGTCGGAGATGGCGAGGTTGAGAAGGGTGGATTCGCGCACACCCTCCGCGCGGGTGAAGGCGACGGTGTCGCGGATGGTGGCGATCAGGGCGGCGCGCAGGGCGGGCAATCCGCGAAGGGGCGCGGCGGCTTGCAGGCGATCGCGAAAGAGGGCGAAGAGGTATTCGGAGTCGGTGCCTCCGGCGATGGCGTCGAAGGCGTTGTCGGATAGGATGTTGGCGAGGCGGCGCTTGAGCCGGGGAAACTCACCGATGCGGCCGTTGTGCATGAAG
>JALXCG010000338.1 GCA_026991065.1 Gemmatimonadota bacterium
GGCGGCAGCTCCGCGGGGACGGAGCGGCCCTGGCGGCGGGCCTCGAGAATTGTCATCAGCCAATGGAGCCAACCGCCGTCGATGCGCCCGCGAAGCGCACGCTCAAGGCGCCAAATGCGCTGCGCGTCGGGAAGGAGTCCGGTGCGCAAGCGCAGCGAGGTTTCACTGCCGCCAACAACAAGCAGGCGAAAGCGGTCGGCCATGGAGCGCTCCAGCGGCGAAGAGAGAGGGGAGAAAGAGATGGTTGCGAAGACTGCGAAGGAGAGGCCGCGCCGCGACGCGCGGAGTCCCTCTCCTATCTATTCGGCCGAGTCGTCCTTCTCCACAGCGATCGCTTCCAGGATCGCACCATCCACGCCGACAATCCGCACCCGTGTGCCGGCGGCCAGATCAGCGCCGGCGACCCGCACCTTCCAGCGGCTGTCGTCGACGCGCAAATGGCCGATGCCGTTTTCAGTGGCGACATCGAGTGTAAACACGCGGTCAATATACTGCTCGGCGCGACGGTTCAACTTGGGCTGGTCGCTCGGCCGACTGTGGCGCCGCACCCAACTCCAGCCGAGCCGCACCGAGATCAGACTGAAAAGACCGAAGAGCGCCAGTTGCAGGGACCAGGAGAGTCCCGGTAGAACCAGCACCACCAGACCGACGACACCGGCGGCGATTCCCATCCACATGAAGAAGATGCCGGGAGAGAGGATCTCGAGAATCAGGAGCACCAGCCCCGCCGCCCACCAGTGCCAGTATTGCAACTGTGTCAGCCATCCACTCACTGCGGGCCCCCTTTGGCGCCAAAGGTATCGCGAGCAATCTCGCCGATACCGGCGAGCGAGCCGATCAGCGAACTCGCCTCCAGTGGCATGAGAACCAATTTCTGATTGTCGGCGGAAGCGATCTTCTCCAGTGCCTGGGTGTATTTTTGCGCCACAAAGTAGTTGATCGCCTTCACATCGCCCTGGGCAATGGCGGTGGAGACCATCTCGGTGGCCTTGGCTTCGGCGGCAGCCAGACGCTCGCGGGCCTCCGCTTCGCGGAAAGCGGCTTCTTTTTCACCCTCCGCTTTGAGGATCAGGGCCCGCTTCTCGCCCTCGGCACGCAGAATCTCCGCCTGCCGCAAACCCTCGGCATCCAGAATCTGCGCGCGCTTGTCGCGCTCCGCCTTCATCTGCCGGGCCATCGCATCCACCAGGTCGCGCGGCGGGCTGATGTCCTTGATCTCGATGCGCGTCGCCTTGACTCCCCAGGGCGAGGTGGCGTCATCCACGACACTCAGAAGGCGGGCGTTGATCTGGTCCCGCTCGGAGAGCACTTCGTCGAGATCCATCGAGCCCATGACCGTACGGATATTGGTCACGGTCAGGTTCAGGATCGCGCGGAAGAGGTCGTTGACCTCGTAGGAAGCTCGGGCGGCGTCCAGGACCTGGAAAAAGATGACGCCGTCGACGGTAACCATGGCGTTGTCACGCGTGATCACCTCTTGCGACTCGACATCGAGCACCTGTTCCATCATGTTGACCTTGGAGCCGATCATATCGACCACCGGGATGATCAGGTTCAGCCCCGGGCGCAGCGTGCGGGTGTAGCGGCCGAACCGTTCCACAGTGTACTCGCGTCCCTGCGGCACACGCTTGACGCCCATGGTGATCAGCAGCAGGACCAGAACCAGAAAAACAAGGGCAACGAGTTCCATGAGCGCCTCCTTGAAGTTACAGGCCGCGAAACCGATCGACCCTGAGCGGGAAGCGCAGCCCGGTTGCTCTCACTATGCCCGGCAAGCAAAGTTTATTCAATCCGGGCAATCCGGCACAGATCCAGCGAGATGATTGCCGCAAGCCGGGCGGACCCAGTTGCAACCGCTGCCGCCCTCGGAGCGTGTCGCGCATTGTCTTCACGGCGCCCCGGTTCAACGCGCCAGCCAACCTCCATTGTCGCCCCCGCCATATGCCCCCATGTCGCAGCGCGGTCCATCCGGGTAGAACTCGGGCCACGCGGGCAGGTCGTCGTAGAGTTGATCGGTCACGTCCGGGTCGCCGCTGTCGATGCACGGAGAGCCCGGGCCGGGCAGAGCGGCGAACCCGCGGTAGGAAACAAAATGGGGATCGGCGTCGATGTTGCCTTCTCCGCTCCAGCCGCCGCGAATGTCGCTATAGCTGAAACGACAGTTGCCGGCATAGTTGTAGATCTCCTCGGGCCCATTGCCCCAGATGATGCTATTGTCGATGGTCGGATCGCCGAAGGAACTGGCATAGACTCCCCCACCGAGATAAGCCGAATTGTCGCGAATGGTGCAGTTGCTCAGGTGCGGCGCGGAGAAATCCGCGCAGCGGATCCCGCCACCATAGTAGTCGGCAACATTCTCTTCGATGATGCAGTTGTGTACCTCGATCTCTTCCCGCAGATAAAGTCCCGCGCCAAAGCCCGCGTGATTGCCGCGAAACACGCAATGCGTGATGAGCGGACTGGAGAGGTACCAATTGTAGCTACCACCCCCGCTCTCCAGCGCGTCGTTGTTCAGAATGTCGCAGCGACGGATCCGCGGCGAGGCACCGTTGGTGCAACTGATACCCGCGCCGAAATCGGCTGAATTGTCGCGGATCACGCACTCCTCGATCAGTGGCGACGCACCGTCCAGAAAGATCCCACCGCCATCGCCGTCCGGCCACTCACCGCGCACCACTCCACCGCGAATGGTGAATCCGCGCAGCACCGAGTCGTTGGCCTCGCCGTTCACAAAGAGCACGCCGCGATGCGGCTCCGACTCACTTCCGCCACATTCGATGACGGTCGCCCCGGCACCGGCCGCATCCTCCGCCCGCACCACAATCGCCTTGCCGAGAAAGTCGATGTCGCGGTTGCCGGGTCCGCTGTAGCTGCCGGCCGCGACCACCACTTCATCCCCACTCGCGGCCTGGTCGATCGCCGCCTGGATCGTCGAATACTGCTCCGGCACTCGCAGCGTGGCGCCAAGAGCACCGGTGGCCAGCGATGCTGTCGCGGCACTCAGCAATGAAATCAAGAGATGGCGGTGGAAGAGGAGGGGGCGATGCGAAAAGAGAGAGAGGCGGCGCAAGAGTAAACCTCCGGTGAGCGGAACACGCGCTCCGGCGCGATTCCGTGATGAGAAAGGAACAAGACTCGTTGAACGATGATAACCTCCCTCGAGTGGGAGTCTGGCCCGCTCCTTGGTGGACCCGGAGATCTCCCGTCAAGGCGGGAGACAAGGCGGTCGGCGAGCACTGCTATGCGACCGGCGGGGGCTGCTTTCCGTAAAAGCGCCCCCAGTGCAAGCGGCGAGCGAGGTCGTCGAGGACGGCATAGAGCGCGGGAATCACCAGCAGAGTGAGCGCGGTGGCAACAGTCAACCCCCAGACGATGGTATTGGCGAGCGGACTCCACACCGGCGAGTGGCCCCCGAGCCCGAAGATCAGGGGGAGAAGGCCGAAAATCGTGGTGAGAGTCGTGAGCCAGATCGGCCGCAGGCGGGTACGGCCGGCTTCAAGGATTGCGGCGCGCAGAGGCGTGCCGCGGCTGCGGCTTTGGTTGATGAAGTCGACCAGAACCAGGGAGTCGTTGACCACAACACCGGCAAGCGCGACAAACCCGTAGAGTGTCGTCAGGGTAAGCGGAGCGCCGCTGACCATCAGGCTCAAAGCAGCACCCGCCATGGCGATGGGAATGGTGTAAAGAATGATCAACGGTTGCGTGAAAGAGCGGAACTGGGCGCCGAGAATCATGTAGATGAGAAGCACGCCGAGAAGGGCAAGACGGCTGATGCCGCGCAGCGCCGCGTTGAACTCCTGAAGCTCGCCGCCGAAGTCGATGCTGTAGCCGGGGTAGTCCGGGGCGAGTTCAGCGAAGCGGGATTTGATCCAGGCGGCAACGGCACCGGCGGAGAGACCGCCCGGCGCGAGATTGGCGCTGATGGTGACAGCCCGCTGGCCATTGAAGCGAGAAATGCCGCTGAGGCCGGGAACAATCTCCAATGTCGCCACATCGCCCAGCGGGACGGTCGTACCAAGTCGAGTGGGAACACGCAGGGCAAGAATGTCGTCGAGGTCACGGCGGTACTGCTCGGCCAGTCGAACCACCACGTCGATGGTTTCGTCACCGGCCTGGTAGGTGGTGGCAGTTTCGCCCTTGAGCGCGGTGTGAACGAAGGTTGCGAGGGCGGCGTCGTCGAGGGCCACGAGGCCGCCGACATCCGGCCGCAAGCGGATCTCCAGCACCTGCTTGCCGGGGTCGAGATTGTCGTCGAGATCAACCACGCCAGGCAGATGCGCCAGTTCGCGCTCGTAGAGGTGGGCGAGATTCTCGAGATCATCCAGGTAAGGCCCCTTGATCTTGAACTCCACCGGAGCGCCGGCGGGAGGAGCATCGCTCTTTTCCCAGATCTTGATGGTGGCAAGTCCGGTGATGCTTTGGAGACGGTTGCGCAGGTCGGTGGTGATGGCACGCATGGAACGGGCCCGCTCCGCGCGAGGAGCAAGTTCCACAAAAACTTCGCCGACCGAAGAGCGCCAGATCCAATCGGTTTCGGTGCGCACCAGCCCCGCGGTGGCCAATACCGCGCTGCGCTCGGCGGGAGCGATGGCATCGAAAACCACCTCCTGCACTTCGCGGATCGAGTCCGACATGGAATCCAGAGTGGTGCCTTCCGGAGCCCACACCTGCACCCAGAAAAGACCACTCTCCTCGCCGGCAAAAAGATCCGCATCGCGAATCTTGAGCCCCAGAATCAAAGCGGAAAAGAGCGGCAGCGCGATCGAGGCCAGAGCGATCCAATAGCGATGATCGAAACAGAAACCGAGGGTGCGCAGATAGGAAGGAGTGATGGCGGTGATGACGCGGGAGCCGAGCGGTGGGCGGATTCCGGGGGCGGGTTTGCGGCCCCAGTTGGCGACATGACCGGGAAGTATGAGCAGTGCCTCAAAGAGTGAAACCGCCAGGGCCAGGGAGACAACCAAGGGCACCACTTTGAGGAATTCCCCCATGAGGCCGGGGAGCAGCATGAGCGGCAGAAAACCGGCGATCGTGGTGAGCGAAGAGGCGATGACCGGCATGGCGACTTCCCCCATTCCAGTCACCACGGCGGCGGCGGGAGCACTGCCCTTTTCGATGTGGCGGTAGAGGTTCTCGAGAATGACGATGGCGTCGTCGACAATCATCCCGAGGACCAGCACCAGGCCAAAGAGTGAGTTGCTGTTGAGGCTCTGCCCCATGAGATCGAGGAGGAGGAAGGTACCGGCAAAAGCGACAATGATGCCGAGGGCGGCAAAAAAGGCGTTGCGGGCGCGCAGAAAAAGCAGCAGGGTGAGGATCACAAGAAGCAGGCCGAAGCCGGCGTTTCGATAGAGGGTGCGAAGAATGTCGCGGATGCCGCGGGTGGTGTCGCCGGTGATCCGAATGGAGACATCATCGGGCAGATGGAGAGCGGCGAAGTCGGCGGCGACATGGCGGACCTGGTCGAGGACCTCAAGGGCGTTGGCGGAAGCACCGCGGGTGACGAGCAGGGCAAAAGCGGGGGTGCCGTCCTGCCAGGAGCGGGTGATGCGCGGGGCGAAGCCGGCGCTGACCGTGGCGAGGTCGCGAATGCGCAGGTGGGCGCCGTGAGCAGATGGACGGACGATACTCTCTTCGAGTTCGGCGATGGAGGTGGCCTCGCCGCGGGTCTGGACCAAATAGGCGTAGTCGCCTACTTCGTAGGTGCCGGCCGGGAGATCGAAGTTCTGCGCGCGCAGGGCGTCGACCAGGGCGGAGAGAGGCAGGCCCGCGGCGTTGAGACGCGCGGCATCGACATCGACCCAAACGCGCCGGTCGCGGGCGCCGATCAGGTCGGCACGGGCGACGCCGTCGATATCGAGAAGATCGCGGCGCAGATCATCCATCCACTCTTTCATCCGCGATTCAGGATAGTCGCCGGCCAGGGCCAGATGCACGAGAGGCTCAAAGGTGGAGGTGTCGAGATCGAAATAGTCGATGCGCGTAACTCCTGAAGGAAGTTGATCGCGGATCGCATCGACTTCACGCTGGAGATCCTGCAGGTGGCGCTCATATTCGGCGCGCGGCATGGTCTTGAAGCGGACCGAAAGCTGCCCCACATGTTCGTTGGCGAGCGACGTGATGGTCTCGATGCCTTCGATCTCTTCAATGGCGCTTTCGATCTCACGGATCACTTCGCGCTCAATCTCGTCCGGCGCGGCGCCAGGATAGGTGGCGAGGATGTAGACCCAGTTAAAGCTGATGCTGGGATAGGCTTCGCGCGGCATGCGCAGAAATGCCACCACGCCCATGACGACAATGATGACGGCCATCATGTCGGTAAGAACTGTGTTGCGGATGACGCGGCGGAAAAAGGGCATGAGCAGGGGCGGATCAGGGG
>JALXCG010000339.1 GCA_026991065.1 Gemmatimonadota bacterium
GTCGCCTTCAAACGCCCCGCCGGGATGCCCTATTTCCCATCCTGGATGGAGATTGCAGTGAGTGCCGGGATCGTTGCCCTGGCGCTTCTGGTCTTTATCTTCGCGGTTGAACACCTGAGTGTTGATCCCGACGCCCACCACGAGTCCGCTGCCGGCGCCGTCGCCGCCGACGACGAGGAAGCGCCGCCCGCCGTTGCGACCGCCACCGCAATCGCCGCCCGCTACTCTCCGCACACCATTCGCCTGCTCCTCCCCGATCGCTGGGCGGCCCCCAAGCGTTACTCGTTGGCATTCATCTTCGGTGCCGCCCTGGCCGTCGCTCTGCTCCCACCGGCCGCCATTCATGGCCCGCAGCCGTTGCGCACTCCGGTTTCCGCCGCCCGCATTGTCGAGGCCTGTGTTGAACCGCGTCTCGACCGTTTTGGCCATGATTTCACCATTACCACAGCGCCCGGCGAAACCCACTACAACGTCACCTTTCCCATCAATGTCGCCCCTTCCGTTGCCGGGGAAGAGAGCACCGGTGACCACGATACCGCCAGCTACACGACACTCCTCTTGCTCGATGGCAATCGCGATGACCGCATGGTCGCTTTCCCCCACGACCGCCACACGGTCGCTCTTGGCAAGGAACACTCCTGTGTTGCCTGCCACCACCTGAATCTTCCCTTCCGCAGCAACACCGGTTGCTACGCCTGTCACCGGGATATGTATGAGCCCAGCGACATTTTCGATCACGCCTCTCACATCGCCCATCTTCCCGGCGCCGCGGGCTGTGCCCGCTGCCACCCCCAGGACGGCCACCCAAAGACCCGTGCCGCGAGCAAGGCCTGCCAGGAGTGTCATGCCGACCTCTACGCCACGAACTCCCGGGTGACGCCACCCAAAGAGGGGATGACCGGCATCGCCGCCGGCTACATGGACGCGATGCACAAACTCTGTCTCGATTGCCACCAGGAGAAGGTCACCACCGATCCCGACCACTTCCCCGAAGAGTTCGCCGAATGCGCCAACTGTCATCGTGGCCTGGGCGGCTTCCGAATTGAGGAGATGGCGCCCTATACGCCGCCTCCCCCCACCTCTCTTCTTGCGAGTTCGCCATGAAGACCGGTATCGCCGAATGGGTCCGCACCGAACTCTGGGACCAGGTTCCGGTGCGGATCAGTGCCATTGACCGCAACTACCGCATCGTCACGGCCAATCGCGCCTTTACCGACGCCTATGGAGACTGGGAAAACCGCCCCTGCTACGCGGTATACAAGGGCCGCTCCACGCCCTGCGTGCGCTGCAATGCCGGCAATACTTTTGTCGACGGCGCGCCCCGCGTGCATGAAGAGGAGGGGATCGTCAAGAATGGCGAGCCCACCTACTATCTCGTACGCACCGTTCCCATCACCCGCCCGGACGGCTCCATTCCCTGCATCATCGAGATGTCCACCGACATCACCCCGCTGAAAAAGCTGGAGCAGGAGAAGCTGGAGGCGGAGCGTCTCGCCGCGGTCGGCCAAACTGTCGCCGGCCTTGCCCACGGCATCAAGAACCTGCTCATGGGGCTCGATGGCGGCATGTATATCGCCCGCTCCGGCATCGACAAAGGCGACGTCGAGCGGCTCCTTCGAGGCTGGGAGATCCTCGAAGAAAATGTGGCGCGAATCTCCTCGTTCGTGCGTGAGTTTCTCGACTTCGCCCGCGGCCGCCAACCGCGCGTCGCCCTGATCGACCCCAATCGTCCGGCGGCAAAAGTGGCGGAGCTTTTCGCGGCCACGGCCGCTCGTTCCGGCATCGAATTCAGCGTCGACCTGGCCCC
>JALXCG010000340.1 GCA_026991065.1 Gemmatimonadota bacterium
GCCTACACCGCCCGCCTACCTGCTGCTGCTCGGCGACACCAACACCATCCCCGCCGACCGCGGCGACACCGGCTTTCTGCTCAAGCACTTTACCGACCTGCACTACGCCTGCGTGGATGGCGCCGACTGGGTGCCGGACCTCGCCTATGGCCGTTTTCCGGTGCGCAACGCCGATCAGGCCTGGCACATGGTGGGCGCCACCCGGGCCTATGAGCGCTACGAGATGCCCACCACCGACTGGCTCGAATCGAGTGTCTTCATCGGCGGCGAAGACCCCAACTACTGGGATGTCGCCGAGGCCACCCACCGCTATGTGATCAGCACGCACATTGTCCCGGCGGGAATGGAATACACCGCGATCCGCGGCCATTTCGGCGGCAACACGCAAGACATCAGCGACGCCATCAACGCCGGAACCACCGTGGTCAACTACTCCGGCCACGGCGCGCCCGGCAGTTGGGCCGATCCCGCCTTCAATCAGAACAACATTCGCAACCTCCACAACGCCACCATGTTGCCTTTTGTAATCAGCAACGCTTGTGATACCGGCAAATACGCCAAGACCGAGTGCTTCGGCGAAACCTGGGTGCGCGGCGAGGGCAACGGCGGCGGCGGCATCGCTTTCTACGGCGCCTCCAACTCCTCCTACTGGGATGGCGACGACTATCTGGAGCGCGACATCTTTGATCTCGCCTTCGACACCTCCCTCACCACGCTCGGCGAGATGACGCTCGGCGCGCAGATCCTGGTCGATCGCAGCGGCTACGGCCGCTCTCACTACTACTACGAGATCTACAATCTGATGGGCGATCCGGCGCTCGACCTCTGGTTCGGCCAGCCCGAGCCGCTGAGTGTCGCGCATCCCACCCACTGCGCCCCGGGCCACAACCAGATCAGCGTCGAGGTCGATGCCAGCGGCGGCGGCGTGGATGATGCCCTGGTGGCGCTCTACCGCGCCCCCGATCTTCTGGCCGTCGGCCGCACGCAGAATGGCAGCGTCACCCTGGAGTTCGATGCAGTCGCCGGCGACCAGATTCTGGTCACGGTGACCGGCTCGGGACTGGAGCCCTATGAAGGGAGCATGAGCGCGGAGTAGCGCAGCGCGGCGCGGCGCGGCGCGGCGGGCCGGAAACCGCACGACGGCACCGTTCCCGCCGCCCCACTCAAAACCGATGCACCACCGGGCTGCTGGTCACGCACGCGGCACCCACATAGGCCTGCAGATGGATCTCCCGCCCGGCCGCCGCCGCCGGCACCGGCGCGGAGATCCACGCGCGCCCCTGCCCATCCGCCACCGCGCTGCCGATCGGCACCGGGTTCTGCAGATAGAGTTGTAGATCGGCACAGCCCGCCACCTCCTGCTTGCCCGCGGCCAGACCATAGACAAACTGCACCGTGGCGCCGGGCTCCGCCCCGAACGCCTCCAGTTGATTCACCTCACCCGCCACGCCGGGGAAGGGCGCCGTGAGCGAGAGCCCCGCCACCGGCACCGCCATCATCACGCCCACCTGGTTGCTGTCGGCGTGCGCGCTGGCCAGGTCCAACCGCCCATCGCCGTTGAAATCCGCCGCCGCCAGGTCGCGCGGCGCCGTCGTGGTGGCAAAATGGCGCGGCAGCCCCAGCGCCCCATTGCCCAGCCCGGGGAAGAGTGAAACCACGTGCGACCCGAGGTCGGGAACCGCCACATCCGGAACCTGGTCGCCATTGAAATCGCGACAGAGCAGATGAAAATGCTCATTGGCGCACGCCGCCGACGCCGGCTCGCCGAAGCCCCCCGCGCCATCCCCCGGATAAACCAAC
>JALXCG010000341.1:0-5968 GCA_026991065.1 Gemmatimonadota bacterium
CACTGATCCAATCGCGCGACAGATGGCCAATTTCGCCTACTTGGTGGGCTCTCGCGCCACCCGGGAGTGCTTCGTGGTCGACCCCTCCTGGGACCCACAGGGCATCGTCGACCGCGCTGCCCGGGAAGGATTCCGGGTCGTTGGCGTGATCGCGACGCATGGGCATCCCGACCACATCGGGGGCGAATGGATGAACCTACAGATCAAGGGACTGCGGGAGTTGCTCCAGGAGTTGTCGGTGCCGGTTCACGTGCATGCCGATGACCTTCCACTCTTGACCACCTTCTCCGGCCTCGATCCGGCCTCAATAACGACTCACGTCGATGGCGACGTGATCCACCTTGGCGAGTCCGAAATCAAACTGCTCCACTCCCCCGGTCACACGCCGGGAGGCATCTGCCTCCTTGCCAACGGTCATTTGATCACCGGCGATGTCCTCTTCGTCGGTGCCTGCGGGCGGGTCGATCTGCCGGGCTCCGATCCACGCCAAATGTTCACGTCGCTGCAGCGCCTCGGCGCTCTGCCGGAAGAAACAGTGGTCTGGCCGGGGCACGATTATGGTTCGGCCCCGCGCAGCACGATCGGCCAGGAGTTGCGTTCCAACCCGAGCATGCGCGGAAACAGTGCCGAAGAGTGGATGCGCTGGATGGGCAGCCCCGGACTCTAACCGGTGAGCAAAACCTTGGCCAAGCCTCTGCCGAAACACCCGCTGCCGCCTCCGGCTTTTCTGCAGTTGCCCGATGCTCGTCTGGCCTATTGGACACGCGGTCAGCAGGGAACCCCGGTCCTCTTGATCATGGGCTTCCTGGTCTCCGGCTCGGCCTGGGCGCACCAGATTCCCGCGCTCGCCCGGCGGCACCGAGTCGCTTGGTTCGACAACCGCGGCTGTGGCCTCACCGAGAGCCCCTCCGGGTTCTACTCCACAGCGCAGCTCGCCGCTGACGCTCTGCGACTCATGGACCACCTGGGCTGGGAACGAGCGCACATCACTGGGGTTTCCATGGGCGGGATGATTGCGCAGGAGCTGGCGCTGCAGTCTCTCGATCGTGTGCGCTCGCTCGCCCTGATCGCCACCCACGCCGGCGGCATCCGCAATCTGCTCCCTCCCTTGGGTGGCATCGCGCGCTTTCTCCACGCCCGTCTGAGCGGCGCGTCACGCACGGCGACAATGGCCCGTTTGCTCTTCCCCGATCCGTTCCTGCGCCACTGCGACCCCGCCTGGCTGGCGACCACCATGGAGCGCGACTTCGGCACAACACGGCCACTGCTGCAGCGATTGTCACAACTCGCGGCGGTGGTTCGCCACCGCACCCATGATCGCCTCTCACAACTGGAGTCGCTTCCAATACTGATCGTCCGTCCGGGACAAGACCTCCTGGTCCGCCCTCAGGCGAGCGACACTCTCGCCCGGGCCCTCCCGGACGCAGCGGTTCTCGATCTGCCACAAGCGGGACACGGGGTCATCCGGCAGTGCCATCGCCAACTGAACGCCGCGCTCCTCGAGCACTACGCCAAGGCTGACGCAGCAGCCGCCCACGGGCAGCAAACCGGGAAACCCGGCTGAGAGTTGCGCCGGAGACTACGCCGCGTCGGTTCCAAGCACCTTTCTAAGCGCGGCCAGTTCCTCCGCGTTGCCCAGCGCCAAAACCGTTGCGCCGGCATCCAATGACGCGTCCGGAGATGGATTGTAGGTGTAACGTTCCGCCCCGGCGGCGCGGATACCGATCACCATGCAGTTGCACGCGGCGCGCAGATTCGCCTCGCGCAGATTCTTCCCGGCGACTGCACTGGCGGGGGAGATCGCCAGTTCCTCCAACTGCACCGAGTGTTCCGATTCCGGTGCGTGGAGAGTGTCGACAAAAGAGAGGACCGCCGGCCGGAGCATCTCGTAGGCGAGACGTCGCCCCCCCATGAGAGCAGGCGAAACCACGGCATCGACGCCAACCTTGCGGAACTTGTCCCCATTGTGGATCTCCACTACGCGCGCGGCAATCCGCAGATCTTTTCGCAACTGCCGCGCGGCCAGGCAGAGAAAAAGATTGTCCCGATCCTCCCCCAATGTAGCGACCAGGCCACTTGCACGCTCTATGCCGGCTTGCTGCAGAATCTCATCATCCAGGCCGTCGGCTTGCAAAACCGGCACCTTGGTGCCGAATTCATGCAGCGCGCGCGAAGCGCGTTGCGAATCGCATTCGACCACGACCAACGGAGTCCCCGCCCGATAGAGTTCCTTCGCCACATGTACTCCCGCGCTTCCGGCTCCGACGACGATAATATGCCCATGAATCTCTCGGAGAGTTTTCTCCATGCGACGTCTCCAGAGTGTGTGGAGGAGGTCCCCCTCGACCAGATAGACCGTGACCGCGGTGAAGAAATAGAGCACCGCGCCGCCGCCGGCGAGCACCAGCCCGATCGTGAGGAGCATCAGATCGCCGCGCCCCTCCACCGGTACCACCTCGCGAAACCCTACGGTCGATATGGTAATAACGGTCATATACAGGCACTCGAGCCAAGAGGCGGTGTCCGCCGCCAGCCAGGCGTACCCTGCAGTCCCCAAGGCCAGGACAGCGGTAACCAGGAGCGCGGCGCGAAAAATGCGCGCATGGCGATCGTGGGCGGCACTTCCAGGGGCATCACGCTGCGGAACAACGATCGTGGGGACTGGCTGAGTGTCGGGTCGGCGAGTGTCTGCCGGATTCACGGTCTTTGTCATCCTGACAGTGTTGCGCTCTGCGGCGCCAACCATGGTGGAACGGTGATTTCGGCCGAGACTAGCGCCTGCGCCCACCGGTCGCAACCTGGCGTGACCGTCCTCGCTCCCCCATCCCCCCATCCGCGTCGTCGGCCGCGGGTCCGAGTTTCGAACCCCACACCGGCAGCGCGCCTCCGCGCCACAGCATCCCCAGCATGGCTGACGCCTTCCACCTCATTTTGCTAGACTTCGCCACTGTCGATCCGGATCCCACTCCGGTGCCCTCTCGGCGCCGCTGCGCGGCGAGCCCATTCCACCAGGAATGGCCCTCCGCCGCATCGCCGATCAAGCGGGCACTCAGCCTACGAGGAGGCGCCATGTCCCAGACCCCGCAATTCAAGAACCTTCCCGATCTCCTGCACCAAGCGGTGGCCCGCTTCGGCACGCACCCTCTTTTTGGAACGCGAACTGTAGATGGCGAATGGATCTATATCACGTATGGGGAGTTCGGCGAGTTGGTCAGTCAATTCCGCGGAGCACTTGCCCTGCTCGGACTCGAGCCGGGGGACCGCCTCGCGATCATCTCCAACAATCGCGTGGAATGGGCAGTGGGAGCTTATGCCGCCTACACACTCGGTGCGTGTGTCGTGCCGATGTATGAAAAGCAGAATTCGGACGACTGGGAATACATCCTCCGCGACAGCGGAGCCAAGATCCTGCTGGCCGCGAACGACGAGGTCTACGCCCGCGCCCAGCCGATCGCGGAGCGTCTTGATGCACTCGAAACGCTGGTGAATTTTGAGGGGCGCTCGACTGAAGACCTCTCATACAAAGCCCTGTTGAAAAAGGGCGCGGCCAACCCGGTAGAAGCCTACGATCCGGATCCGGATGCCCTCTGCGGTTACATCTATACCTCCGGCACCACGGGCAACCCCAAGGGCGTGGAACTGTCGCACGGCAACATCACCAGCAATGTCAACGCATTGCAGGATTTCTTCCAGATGGCGGACAGCGACCGTTCACTCTCCTTCCTGCCCTGGGCGCACAGCTTCGGTCAGACCTGCGAACTCCACATCGGCATGAGTTTCGGCATCTCGATGGCCCTCTGCGACAATGTGGACAAATTGATCGACTATCTGAGCGAAGTGCAACCGACGCTTCTCATTTCGGTGCCGCGAATCTTCAACCGCGTCTATGACAGCCTCAACAAGAAGATGGCCGCGGCCTCGCCGGTGCAGCAGAAGCTATTTGCCGCCGCCATGGAAAACGCCCAGACCCGGCGCCGCCTCGCCCAATCCGGCAAGAGCAGTGCCTGGGTGGAGTTCAAACACAATCTCTTCGACAAGATCATCTTCAGCAAGATACGCGCCCGCCTCGGTGGACGTCTTCGCTATGCCATTTCCGGAGGGGCCGCGATCAGCAAGGAGGTTGCTGAGTTCATCGACAATGTCGGTATTACGGTCTACGAAGGCTACGGACTCAGCGAGACTTCCCCCATCGCAACCGCCAACTGCCCCGGGGGTCAACGCATCGGCTCCGTGGGTCGCGCAATCCCGGGAGTCGAGATCATCATCGATACGGAGGCCGTCAACAACGAGATGGGTGATCAGGGCGAAGTTCTGATCAAGGGTCCCAATGTGATGCGGGGCTACCACAACATGCCCGAGGCAACCGCCGCGGTCATGCGTGAAGACGGTGCTTTCCGCAGTGGCGACATGGGGCGCCTGGATGCGGATGGTTATCTATACATCACCGGTCGCATCAAAGAGCAGTACAAGCTGGAGAATGGGAAATATGTCGTACCCGCGCCGCTCGAGGAACAGCTCAAATTGAGCGGCTTCATCAACCAAATCATGGTCTTCGGCGCCAACAAACTGTTCAATGTCGCCATCATCGTTCCGGATGCGGAAGCCCTGCGGGAGTGGGGGGTCGCCAACGGTCTGGGTGATGATATCGACACACTTATTAAGAACGACCGCGTCAAGCAGCTCTTTCAGGCCGAGATCGACCGCTACCAGGAGTCGAGTTTCAAGGGCTACGAACGGATCAAAGACTTCCGCCTGGTCGCCGAGGAGTTCTCCACCGACAACGATATGCTCACGCCAACGCTCAAGCTGAAGCGCAGAAACGTGATCA
Organism: Gemmatimonadota bacterium; assembly: GCA_026991065.1. GTDB lineage: Bacteria > JALXCG01. The sequence continues at coordinate 4,829 of JALXCG010000341.1, forward strand.
AGCATTATCAGGGGCTGCTGGACGAGATGTATGCGACCTGACCGGGGCGCACCTCGGCCGGCGGGTGTGATTCGCCGGTTCCACCGTTGGGCGCTCGGCCTGGCACTCATCCCGGCCCTGGCTCCGGTGGCCCCGGCCGCACTCGCGCGGCCGGAAGAACCGGTGATCCTGGCCGGTGCCGAGGTCACCGCGTTGCTGCACGAGGAGAACGCCCGCATCGGCGCGTTCGCGTGGTCGGACGGGGCGTTCCATCCGCTACCGGTGCAGATCGACGAGCGCGGCCCGGATGGCGGCTATTTTGCCGAGGATGAGGAACCGGGGCTTCTCGACGCGAACGATGAAGTGGTCTTCATGGCGGCCGACGCGGGCGAAAGAGTCGACCCATGTTGTTGGGTTGAAGAAGCCGACACAATTCGCGTGGAAGTAGAGATTCAGGACCCCCTGGACGCTGCCCGGGGGTGGGTCTATCTCTTCACCGGCGACAATCTTCCTCAGTCAACCACTGACTATGTCGAGATGACCAGTTGGGAACCTTTTGCCGTCCGCACCGACCGCTACGAGCAGCAGTACGAAGAGGGAAACGCCGACATTCTTACCGACCTGCGCATTCTCCCACCGGCCGGAAACGGCGCCGACTTTCTCGATCGATTCAAGATTCGCATGAAACTAGGCCCACTCACCCCCTGGTTGACCGAGGCGGATGCAACCCACAGCGTCACCAAGCGCCACGGCCTGGATGGTCCGGTGCGGGTCATTCACGGCTACTGGGTCTCTCTGGGCAAATTGTTGGACATCACCCATGTGTACTACATCTATTACCGACGCATGACAGTGATTCACAACCAAGTCAACCAGTTCTGGCCCACCGGTCTGCGCCATATGGCGATTCTCTACGACCTGGATCCGACCGCCTCCGGACTGGTAACCTACTATGACAATCGAGGCGAGGATCCCACAGCCGACGCGACCTACAACGACTTGGTCGATGGCCTCGGTCCCTGGGGCGTTGGTGAGCTGGGGCTCTTTGTTGAATGGGCAAGTCCCACGCTGGGCAGTAGCGTCATCGTTCAAGATAACCGCGGGGTCAGTGGTTCTGCGCGCACCTACTATGCCGACGAGAGAGAGGGCCAGGGCGACCCC
>JALXCG010000341.1:5978-6353 GCA_026991065.1 Gemmatimonadota bacterium
GGCCGGACACGGGAGACGGAGAAGTCTGGGGCCAGGAGGGAATCTGGCTGGAAAACATCCCTCTCTCGCAGTTCTCGCTGGACGCCTGGACCTTCTATCTGCCCGGCCGGGAGAGCAGCAGCGGCGGGGCACTGACACGTCGCTATCTGCAGCCTTTGGAGACCGAGCCAAGAAGCCAGTTGCGGGGCGACTGTGGCTGCCTGGTCGGGATCTCCGATTCAGCTCCGCAAGCACCACTGCCCGCCACCAGCTTGTCGGTGACGTTTTCGCCCAATCCGTTCAACCCGTACACCAGCATTCTTGTAAGAGTCCCCGCCGGGGATGAGTTTCAAGAACTCCGCATCTACGACACCACGGGAAGACTCGTGCGGCGAC
>JALXCG010000342.1 GCA_026991065.1 Gemmatimonadota bacterium
GCTTCACATACGATCGGATGGAAATTCTGCGCGATGAAGGGGTTCTGGCTCATCAGGCGGCGCATCCGATTGCTGGGCACAAAGGTGTAGGAGTTGACCTGTGGGTTTTGCCGCAGAATCTCTTCGCGCATCTGCGCAAAACGGGTGAACGCGAGGGTCTTGATATCCTGCTCGGCCACCCAGAGATTGCCGTGGCGGGCATTGAACCCGGGAGTAGCGGAGACGGCCGGGAGGAAGGGATCGATGATGAAAATCAGATCGGCGCCCTTGGAGATCGCCGATTTCATGTTACTGGTGCGGGTCACGATCCCGTCGGTATAGTAGCGGTCACCGATCTTCACGCTGCGAAAGAAGGGGTGGGCCGCGGAGCTGGCCTGAATCGCCTTGCTGATCGGCACATCGCGGAACTCTCCCTCGCCGAAAAGAACATGCCGGCGGCGGTCCTGATCGGTGGCGCCCACGTAGAACTCCGCATCCAACTCGGCGAAACTGTTGGTCTGGCCGAGCCGGGTAAAGATGTCGGCCAGGAACTCCTCCAACTCGCTGTTGTCAAACATCGGCCCAAAAGCCCGCTCATAAGACCAAAGGGCGGAAAAGACACTGGGATCCGCCTGCCCGCGCAATGCATCGATCACATAGGTGGCAAAATCCTGCTGGGCCATGAGAAAGCGCCGGGGAATCTCGCGAATGTTCAGTTGTCGCCAGCTCAAACGCAACTGCTTGGGCCAGTCATTGCGCACCCCGCCGACGTTGGCGATCATGTCATCGATCGAGAAACCGTTGACCAGGAAACCGGTTACCAGCGCCCCGGCGCTGATGCCGTAGTACATGTCGTAATCGCCGACGCCAAGATCGCAGGCATCATCCAGGCATTTGAGAACACCCAACTCATAGTAGATGCCGGTGATCCCGCCTCCGGCGGCACTGATCGCTTTCTTGCCCGACCGCTTCTGCAGCAATGTCTTGCGGCAGAAATCCCAGAACGCGCGAACGAATTCATCCTGCGCTTCCCGACTCTCGCTGCCGACCAGGCGCGGCGAAAGGGAAAGATCGCGAAAGCACCCTCCGACATGGCGCTGCCCAAGCTCGAAAATCAGCCGGTCAACCCGAGCTTCATCCGCATCTCCCACCAGTACCGCGATCCTGGCAAAGGGGTAGGCGCGCTCGCGGGAGCGCTCCTTGCCAAGCGTGTCGAGCAGACCGCGCAGCGCCTCCTCCTGGCCGGCCGTCGCACCGTCCGGGTCGGGGATGTGGCGGCAATCCAGAACGACCAAGTTGTAGTAGCGGGCGGAAAGGCGCTCGATCACCTCTTCAAAAGAATCGGTCGGATCCACATTCAGTGTCAGCTCATCGCTGTCCCACACCCCGGGGCCGTGGTTCCGTAACCAGTCCTGGCGGTCGAAGGCTGCCGCGAAATCGGTGTGGTTGCGCTGCATCGGGGAGAAATAGAGGACATTCTTGCGAATCGACACGGCGGAATCCTCGCACTCAAGGGGACCGAGTTTCAGGGGCTGGCAGGTGCGCACAGACGTGCGAAGCGTGCACCCGGAAGATAGAATAACAAATCGCGACGCAATGCGTCGCAAATGACGCAATGTGGAGCGGGGTGGAGCGCCGAGACTCAGATGAAATAGGTGTTGCGCAGCATGTAGACCAGCATCTCCACATCACGCGATCGCTGCATTCCCGCCAATCCCTGCGCGGCCAGCATCTGCTCGGCGAAAGAGCCGAAAGTGGCGTGCAAAAGCCGAGCTTCGGCGGCGGAGGTATCGCAGGGAAGGGCGGTTTTGCCCAAGGTGCGAGCCCCGAGCAGGCGCAGGACATGAAGCAACCAGCGCCCTACGCTGCGCACTTTGGCCAGGTTCAGCCACTCCAGCGTGTCACTCTCGGAGTGATAATGCTCGCCACGCCCGCAAGAGAGAAAAAGGTAGGGCACCCCGTGAACGCGAAACGCATGGTAGTCGGAAAGATCGCCGATGCAGCGCTGCGGTGCCAGCACCACGCGTGGCGCTCCCAACGCAACCGACGAGTGTTCCACCACGTTGCGAATCTCGGGATGGCTCTCGGCGCCGATGGCGAAGAGCAGGTCCGACACTGCCGGCGCCGCATCGCGAAACGGGCCCGGGCGCTTTTCGACATCGTGTCCAATGAGGTCCAGGATGATCGCCGCCGCGGGTCGTTCCGTCTCTCTCTTCTCCTCCCACCAGTGCACCGATCCCATTGCCGGAGTCAGAAAGAACGGGGGCTCTTCGGCATCGAAGAGAGCGATCACCAAGTCGCGCTCCAAAGGCGCGCGCCGCACCTCTTCGGCAATTGCCAGGCAGAGCGCAACCGCCGCCGCGTTGTCATCGGCACAGGGCGCGTCGATCACACTGTCGTAGTGCGCCCCAAGCAGCAGGGGAGCGGGCGCGGCTCGGTGGCGGGCGTCGCCGCGTCCATTTCCTTGCCCCGGCAGGACGCCCACAAGATTACAAAAGTCGCACAGCTCCCCCACTTGTGGATGGCGCGCCCGATAGGGCCACTCCAACTCCCGCCCCGGCAGTGGATTCAACCCAATCGCCTCCATCCGCCGCCGCAAATAGCGCCGCGCCGTGGCGTGCCCCGGCATGCCCACACGCCGCCCCAGCGGCAGGCAGAGAGCTGCCAGATCCTCTTCCAGATGAGCCGCGTCCAGGGGCGTGGCTGCGCCTCCGCCGGCATCGGGGCTCATCGCGACACGCCCCAGGTGCGCACAAACGCACACTGCGCCGGCGTCTCCGGCGACGCCACCAGGCTGAGCCTCGGCCCCCGCAGGCGCCTCAACTCCCGCAACGCGGCTTCGCCGGGGAAGCCATGCTCCGCCAGGTAACATCCCACCAGGGTGCCGGTGCGCCCGATCCCGCCGAAGCAGTGCAGGTAGAGGTTGCGCCCCGCGGCCAGATGCTCGTTGATCAGGGCCAGCCCGCGCCGCGCCAACTCCGGTGACGGCAAGCCACGATCGGAAATCGCCAGCCGGGTATAGTCCACCCGCGCCCCACCGTCTCCATGCAGCAAGGCGGCTTCAGCGCGCAGCAGCGGCTCGTACGGCACTGCGCCGTACTCGCCCGGCTCGGTCAGGTCGAGAAAAGCATCGATCCCACGCAGCAGGAGCTGGCGCAACCGGTGCCGCGCCTCCGCACCATCGGCGTGCAGCGGTATCCCCCCGGCAAGGAACCGCTCTTCGATCACCCAGTAGGCGTTCGGCAGCTCCTCAATCAGCGCCATTCACCGCCTCCTCTCCGCCGCGCCCCTTGGGATCGTCAGTTCAGATACCCAAGCGCCTTCAACTGTTTGATTCGCTGAGGATCCAGTTCCTCTGTCCCCTTCTCCGAGGGGTAAGCGTTCTGCTGCGCCGCCGAATAGAGTGGATCCAGGAGCGCCGCCAGGCTCTCCGCCACCGCCGGATAGCGCGCCGATGAGTCGGGGTCGGCGCCCGGGTGCTGCTCCGGAACCGGCACCAGAATCTCTCCCACAACGGGCGACTGGAGAAGCTTCCACTTGGCGGTCCGAACTGCCCGTGATTGACCCGGTCCCGGAGTTCCTTCAATCGCCAGCAACCCCCGTTTCCGCAATGCCTCCACCGGCTCCTGAACGAGCGACACACCGCTGATCACGGGCGGCAGATCAAGCCCCACCAGGTCGGCCACCGAGGGAAAGATGTCGACCAGGCTCACCGGGGCATCCGCCTTCGCCCGCAAGCGCTCGGCCCCCGGCCCGCGAATCACCAACGGCACCCGCAGGGTCGACTCGTAGAGCCCCTCATGGTGGAAGCGCGGCTCATTGTCAGTCATGTTCTCGCCATGGTCCGCGGTCAGCACGACCAGCGTGTTCTGCGCCAAACCCAGAGCGTCCAGCGCATCCAGCAACTGGCCGATGCGCGCGTCGGCGTTGGCCACACACTCGTCATAGCGCGCCATCACCGCCGCTTCCTGCTCCTTGGTCATCTCCACCCGTTCCCCGGTGTTGCGCCCCATTCCGTGCCCCCCCTCTTTCCGCGCCTTGCCCATGAACACCCGCGTGTCGCCGGGGTCTGCTGCCCCCGTGTCGCGCAGAAAGCGGTCGCGAAACTCCGGGTCCGGCGTATAGGGCTGATGCGGATCGAGCAGGTGGAGAAAAAGGAAGAAGCGCTCGTTGCGATGGCGCTCCAACCACTCCGTCGCCAGGCGGGTAGCGGGCTGACGCTCGCCGGGGCGCAGCCCCAGCAGCAAGCGGTAGAGCGACACATTCTGCAGCAACAGCTCCGGCCACGCTTCCTCGGCCACCTCCACCCGCTCCGCATCAAAATAGGTCTCAAACCCCTGCGCGAACCCCAAGGTATAAGACAGCCACGGATTGTTGATGAACCCGCCGGTCCGAAACCCCTTGGCCCGCGCTGCTTCGCCCATCGTCGGCACCACCTCCGACAAACGATAGCCATTGCCCATCACGCCGTGCGTGGGCGGATAGAGACCCGTCAACATGCTTGCGTGCCCCGGCGCCGACGATGGCCAGGTGGTGGTGGCATTGGTGAACAGCACTCCCTCCTTCGCCAGCCGCGCGATGTTGGGGCTGGTGGGGCGATCATAGCCGTAGACTTGCAGATGGTCCGCGCGCAGGGTGTCGATCGAGATCAGCACCACATTCGGACCGCTGCTGCTCCCCGCGGATGCCGCCGGCCCCATTCCCAACACCCGCACCCCGAGCAGTGCTACCACAACCCACACCAGTGCCAGCAGCAGCAGCTCTTTGCCTCGCGTCGCGGCACGCGTCAGCAGCCCATCCCCGCGCAATGCCCGCACCAGTCGCGGCGTCAGCCACGCGGCGGCCGCCAAAGAGAGCGCCACCAGTGCGAGCTGGGTCACCAAGCGCGACAGATCCCCCCCGGGCAGATGGCGGAACACGATTGTGCTGCGAAAAGATGCCAGCACCATCACCCCGGCGGAGCCGGCCAGGAGCAGCGCCAAGGCACTGCCGAACTGCCACACCCGATCGCGCTCCGCCGCTCGCGCCGCCAGAGCCCGCGCGATGAGCATGGGCACGAAGGTCCCCACCAGGAGAAACAACCCCACCGCCGCTGACGAAACCAGCAGTTGCGCCGCCGCCATCGGCCTCAGTCCCGGATAGCGAATCAGATAGACCGCGGCCTCGGCGCAGCCCAGTAGTGCGCCGGCCAAAAATGCGATTCCGGGCAATGCAGCAAGAGAAAGAGAACGATTCGAGCGCAAGAGTAGGTTCCAGACAAGGGGAGAAAAAAGGCAAAAGGGCGAAAAGGCCATGGCTCTATTAAAGGTAGCATCGGTGACTATAGCTCGAATCCCACAATCGTTCTGCCTGGAATCGCTTCCCGCGGGTTTCCCTGGCGATCGCCGTTCATCACTCCAATGGAGGCCTCCGATGTACCCCTTCCGCATTCGCAACCTATTTCCAGCACTGGCGCTTACACTGGCGGTTCTGATCCATTGCGGAGCCCCGGCCAGCGCGGCAACCCCCACGGCGAATGCCGAATTGACGATCGACACAACCCTCAGCAAGGTCGTTTGGCACGCTCGCAAAGTCGTCGGCGATCAACACCGCGGCACCGTGGCGGTCAAGAGCGGCAGCGTCAGCCTGGGGCCGGATGGCAAGCCGACAGCCGCGCAGATCACAATCGACATGCGCTCCATTGAGAATGAAGACGTCACCAATGAGCGGTGGAATGCGAAGCTGGTCAAGCATTTGAAGTCGGACGATTTTTTTGCGGTGAGCAAGCACCCGGTCGCGACCCTGGTGGTGACAGAGATCCGCGAAGGCGCCAAGGAGAGCGGCTACACGCACACCCTGGACGGCAACCTGACCATCCGCGGTGAGACCCGCCCGACCTCCTTCCCGGCCAAGATCGTGCTGGGCGACGGCGCGGCAACCGCAACCGGCCGACTGACAGTCGATCGCACCGAATTCGGGGTGCGCTACGGGTCCGGCAAGTTCTTTCAGAACCTCGGCAATCGGGTGATCGCGGACAACTTCACTCTGGAATTCGAGATCCACGCCGGTGGTGACGCATCGCGAGCAGCCGCGACCAGCCGCGGGCGAGTGCGGCGAATGCAGCGTTCCAAGGCGAGCGCCACGGCCCAATAGAAACCACGGAAACTCAAGCGCGCGACCCGCGACGTGGATGGAACGTTGGCGATGGATCGAGGGGCTTCTTGCCAGAAAGAGCAAACGCGTTCATCATGTGGTAACAGGACGCGGTGACTCCGCGGCGTCGCGGAGATCCTCGCCAAGCGCAAGACTCTGCGAATGGATGGAACCAGCATGACCTGGGAAGCTCCCGAAAACGAGAGCTGGCGCGGTGACATTCACCTGCCGGACGACTCCT
>JALXCG010000343.1 GCA_026991065.1 Gemmatimonadota bacterium
CCGCCATCCCCCATGATCTCCTGGAGGCGGAGCTTTTCGGCCACGCGCGCGGCGCGTTTACCGGCGCAACGTGCGACAAGCGCGGTTTCTTTGTTGAGGCCAGCGGCGGCACCCTGTTTCTGGACGAAATTGGTGACCTGCCGCTGGCGCTGCAAGCCAAGCTGCTGCGGGTTCTGGAGGATCGTGTGGTCACGCCGCTCGGACGCACGCGCGGTGTGGAGGTCGATTTTCGTGTTGTTGCGGCGACCCACGTTGACCTGGGCAGCGCCGTGGCCGGTGGTCGATTCCGCTCCGACCTCTACTACCGCATGCAGGGGCTTGAATTGCGGATCCCGCCCCTGCGCGCGCGGCGGGAGGATCTGCCGCTGCTGGTGGAGCATTTCCTGGCGGAGTTCCGGGCCGCGCGGGGCCTGCGCGCGCCCCACAGCCTGAGTGCCAGCGCCTGGCGGGCATTGGAGCGCTACGACTGGCCGGGCAATGTGCGCGAGCTGCGCCACGCGATCCTGGTGGCGGCCGAGTTGCAGCCGCCGGGCGGTGGTCCGATTCCGCTGGAGGCGCTGCCGCCGCGCATCATCGAAGCCGCGCGCAGCGCCGGTTTGGCGGGGCTCTGCGCCGGTCTTCGGGTGGACGAGCGCTTGCTGCGGCGGCTCTTTGGGGTGGTCGCCGCACACGGCTACAAGCCGGTCATGGAGGCGGTCGATCGTTACATCCTGCAGCGTGCGCTGGAAGCGCACAACGGCAATCAGCGCGCCGCCGCCCGGAGCATCTCGATCCGCGAATCGACCCTGCGCCAGAAGAGCCGTCGCATGGGAGTGGTGCGGCCGCGGGCGTAGGAGTTTGCCGCGCAGTTTCCGCGCCGCGCCCGCGTAGATTCTGCGCGGCTTTATCTTGTTGCGCCGCATCGGGATCGGATGAGAGCTGCGGCCGGCGCGCCGGATCTGCGCAAGAGTGCTCCGGGAGGGGGTTGGCTGAAGACGTGTAACTTGGTGGGGCTGTGTGTGTTACGCAATGTCGATCAACTGGACCGGGTCTTGCAATGGGTAGGGCTGTCGGCGCGGCGCAGCCGCTTCGCGCCATCCTTTTTCTCATCCACCCATGCGCGGCCCACCACGGCCGCACCAGGAGAGACAGATGTTACGTTCATCCGCAATCGCTGCCACACTGTTGCTGGCGGCAGCCACCGCCTCCTACGGAAACAGTGTCATCGCCTATGGAGCAATCACCGACCAGCGTGGCTTCCCCATTGAGGGCGCCCAGGTCGCCATCGGCTATTGGGAGCCGATGAACCTCTGCCCCACCTTCATCTCCGATGTCGTCACCGCCGATGCGAACGGCGTCTACTCGGTCGCCGCACCCTACAACGCCTTCGAGTACGGCACCGTCTACCACCTCTTCTCCCGCGTCGACGATACCCAGGGTTACTCTTCGGAAGCGGAGAAGCTCTGGGATCTGACTGTCTACCCCGTCCACCCGATGTACTTCGAGATCAGCTTCGAGGATCCGGGCACCAACGGGTGGCCCTGCCCGTAGCAGCCGTTTGGCGCGGGCGCAGCCGCGTGCTGCCCAGGCCGCGCGCTGCCGGTGATCCCACCGGCGGCGTTTGCGGCTGCGCGGTGCGTCAGCGCCCGCCAAAGCGTCGCGGTGGATCGTACCAAAGCAGGTAGATGGTTATTGCGAGCAACCCGACGTCGCGCAGCAGCACCATTTTCAGCCCCCAAAAGAGCTGGGCATCGGTGCGGGCCGCGGCGTGCACATCGAAACAGCCGCAGTGGACCGGGTTTCCGGTTGCCAGGGCCCAACTGACCGCCGCGCCGAAGATCAGCAGCAGCACCAGCGAGACCAGCGCGGCGCCGCGCCGCCAGAAGCCGAGGATCAGTGCCAGACCGATCACCAGTTCCACACCGGGCATGATCATCGCTTGCAGGTTGATCAACTGACCGGGGAGAATGTCGTAGGCCCAGATGTTCTTGGCGAAAGAGGGCGGGTCCATCAGCTTGGGCCAGGCGGCGACCACAAAGACCACCCCGAGCGCGATCTGCAGGCGCACCGCCAGCCACTCACGACGCAGAAGAGTTGTCAGCTCACTCATTGCGCGCCACCCTCCGCGATCGCGCCGCCCATTTTCAGCCAGTTGGGATAGCCATCGCGATAGATCAGCACATTCATGAATCCTTCGCTCCAGAGCCGTTCGGCGAGCATGTGCGAATCCTGGCAGTCGCCGCCGTTGCAGTAGACGACGACCGGCTCCTCTTGCGCGACTTCGAAAGCGAGCTGATCCAGGCGCTCCGCCAGGAGCGCGGTTTCGAAGATCGGAATCGAGCGGGCGCCGCGAATGTGCCCCTCCTCATACTGCGAGGAGCGCCGGGCATCAACAAAAACCGCGCCCTCCTCCCACAGGCGGCGGGTCTGCAGCGGATCGATCTCCACCGCCACGGCATCCGCGTCGATCGGGGGCAATTCGACCCGGCGCCAGTCGGCGCTGTTGGCGGTGTTGAGGCTGTCGTTCAGGCCATCCGCCAGGGCTTCGCCGGGAGCGCCGGCGGTCGCGGAAGCGGGCGCCGAGTCGGCCGCAGCGGCGGGACCATTCGCCGTGGCGCGAACCACTCCATCCGCGTCTTTCTCCGGGTAGTCGGTCACCCAGGCCAGGCGCCGGCTCGGCTCCTTGAGGCTGTTGTTGACCAGCCCGACCGCGCCCCCCAGCGCAGTCAGCAGCAAAGCTTTCCAGATGGCATCACGCCATTTTCTCATCATCTCGATTCCACTTTCCGCCGGGGTCGGGCGTTAGCCCAGGCCAACCCAGGCCATCAGGGGATGCACCATGGCGTGAATTGTCGCCACCGCGCGCTCTCCCTTGGGGTCGATCAGCCAGAGCCAGTTGTCGAAGAGGAACTCCAGGCGGATCGCCAGGAGCGCAATGCGCCCCATCACGGTGTAGCCGAATGCCGCGCCGAAAGTCACCATCAGGAACCAGATGCCCACCTTGGCGGTCTTGCCGACCACGCCTGTGTGCTCGATCGAAAAGAAGAAGTAGACCAGGGCGCAAAGCACCCCAATCACCAGCACGATGTTCTTCACCGAATCCCAGAAAAGGAATCCCCCGCCGTCGGGTGCCGCGACCACCAGGGGAATGATGCTGTTGCGAATCTGGCTCAGAAAATCAGCGTGGATGAAGCCCACCAGACGGATGCCGGCGGTGCTGCCGATGATGAAGGCCAGCGGCCAGCGACTGATCCAGGCGCCCACCGGCGAGAGCCGCATCAGCAGCATCACCCCCAGAATCAAGGGGATGATATAGGCATAGTCGGGGCCGCCGCTCAGCCCCGGCATCGCCCAGGAGCGCACCAGGTCCGGGGCAACTTTGGCGAGTAGGTTGGGCACCACCACATCCCAGAACCCAACCACCATCCAGTAGGCGGCGGAGACTCCTACCACGACCGCTTCGGCGATCTTGTAGAAGGGGTTGTCGCGGTAGAGGAAGGACATGATGAAGAGGGTGAAGAGCGCGGCGGCCCAGGTGCCCAGGGTATGCGCCCAACTGAAACGGATCTCGGTCTGCTCGGGGTTCTTGGCGCGGGCGGCGAAGTACTCGCCCGGGGTGACTCGATTCAAGCGCTCCCAACCGATCCGGTCAGTGGCCGGAACCGCCTCCAGGTCGTAGTCCAGCGCCTCATCACTGGCGACATCCACCCAGTGCGGCGCCTCGGCGCTGCCGACATTCACGAACTCCATCGGCACTGAACGCACATAGGAACTGCCGGCGCCACGCAGGAGCGCGTTGGCCAGAAGCAAAACCGCGCCGAGCAACAGAATGACTGTCCAACGAATGGTGTTGCGATTCATTGCCCGCCTCCGCGCTTCTCGGCGAAATAGACCACATTGCCGGCGATAATCAGCAGAATCATGAGCAGGTGCGCCACCAGTTGCGGCCCCATGCGGCGAAGCCCTTCGTGGTATTTGGGGTTGTCCTCAAGGTGATAGTGATCCACCACCAGCTTCTCATACTCGGCGGCGCCCTTGATCGCGCCCAGCAGACCGGGCAACTGATCGGGAATGTAGGGGTAGAGCAGCGGGGCCTGCACCCCGGTGCAGCCGCCTACCAGCTTGATCTGATCGGGATAAGCGGTCACCGCGTATTGCACCCACTCCTTGGTCCCCGGATAGCCGGCGCTGACATTGATCACCAGATCCATGTCCTGCACGCTCGTGACCCCCTGGCACATCGGAATGTCATCGATGTCGGTGCCAAAAGCATCGGTGGTGTAGAGCTGGCGGAAATCGGTCACCACCACTTTGATCACGCCCTCGTTGCCGGACTTGAAACCGAGATTCACATAGTCGCGCCCATACTCCATCTGGGGGAAATCGGCGCGGATCACATTGGCAATGGTGTCGTCGATCATCTGCGAGCCGACCGGCCAGAGCGCCATGAAGTAGAGCTTGTGCCCTTTGGCGGCGCAGTGGTAGGCGAAGGCGGTGGCCATCGGCCCGAGTTCTCCCTCGCTTGCCGGATCATAGTCGTAGGAGAGCAGAATCTTCGACCCGCTCGGCAGCGACTCGATGGCATCGAAAGTGGAGCGCGCCAGGGCGGTGGGCGTTTCCGGGAACTGTGCTTCGAAAAGAATCGGCAGCGACACCGAGAGAAACACCAAGAGAAAGATCCAGCGGCGGTCGAGAGTCTTCAATCGCTCAATCATGGCTAACCCTCCCCTCCGCCCAGGTGGGAGCGATCCACCCCCAGCAACACTTTGAGTGAAGTGGAGGCGATGCCCAGGGCGATGCCGATCATGATGGCGCGGTTGCCGGCGGTGTTGGCCACCTTCATGATGGTTACGGTGAGGTTCTCGATCTTCAGGCCGGCGAGCGAATCGGGCAGCCAACTGGTGAGCGCCGGCCCGGCCGCGGTGCGCCCGAGCAGAATGATGAAGGCGGTGCCGAGCAGCAGGATCGCTTCGGTGTTTTTCGCCCGAAAAGCGCGAAACGCGGCGGAAGCGACATAGAAGGCCAGCATCGCGAACATCGTCGCCGTCAGCGGCTTGAATGCGTACTCATAGAGCCACCAGAAGGGGCTACCGATCTCGCGGTAGCTCCCCGACCAGGCGTAAGCGGGGAACTGTTCGCTGGGATGCACCCCCCATTTCGACAGTCCCACTACCAGGGTGATCGCAAACGCCAGCAGCGTGATCACCGAGTAGCCCCACCCGGCGCGCCGGTCCGACACTTTCTGCAGGTGGATCTTGAGCAGATTGCCACCGCCGAGCACAAAGGCCACGGAAGCGAGCACATCGAACCAGATCGCCGCCTCTTCCCCCCACCCTTCGGAGAAGGGAAAGAAGTAGGAGAGGACTAGCACAATGCCGGCCAATCCGGTGATCAACAATGGAATCGTTCTTTTCATGCTGAACTCCGCACGCCGCTCAGGTGAGCAAGGTGTCGCGAATAAAGGCCGCGGCCTGGGCCAGCCAGGCGGAATCGGTCAGATTGGCCGCTGTGGAAAGCGCAATGCCGATGATCATGATCGCCGCCACGATCACCTTGCCCACATCCTGCCCCTTCAAGCTGCCCAGTTGATCCGGCTGACCGGAGAGATAGGCGGACGCGGCAAAGAACTCCTCGCCGATCAGGGTGTAGTCGCAGGCGGCGACAAAGAAGGGCAACTGCGCCGGCATCGCTGTTCCGGCCACCTGGATCGCGCCGATCGAGTTGCCGGTCTCGGCCAGAATCAACGATTCGGCGAAGAATGCACCCATATAGAAGCAGGCGGCCGGCTTTTCTCTCACCATTGCGCCCGAGAGATAAGCCACATAGCCGAATTGCTCATCGGTCACATAGTAGATCAGGCTTTCGTTGTAGGCGTCGGGACGCCCGGCGGAGAGGAAGGAGGCCTGCACCGTCTCCCGTGCCGCGGTCATCACCAGTGAGCGCGTGGTCGGCACTTCGACCTGGGCGTCGTACTCGGCGGCGGTTTTCGCCACCTGGGAGAGCACGGTGAGCCCGGCGATGGTCTGGATGTCGTTCATGTCCTGGATGCCGGGAACAAAGAGTACCGAACGCCCCATCTCGGTGGCCCGGCCCACCGCTTCGTGCACCGCTTCCAGACCGGCGATTTTGCGGATCTTCAGGGTGCGGCCGCTGCGGGCCACCTGGATGTAGAAGATCACCGAGCCGCAGATGAGAAACACGATCACCGCCAGAGGCCAGCGCGAGCGGTCGAAAAATTGCATGGTGGGGGCGGTTGCGCTCAGGGTTTCGATCGGCTCCGATTCGCTGCCGTCTTTGCCCACGGCGATGAGGCGAAAAGCATAGGGCACCCCTGACTGCAGATTCTCCACCGTCAGTTGGTGGA
>JALXCG010000344.1 GCA_026991065.1 Gemmatimonadota bacterium
CGCCACCACTCCGCCCGCCCCCCACTTCCCTGCCGGCGGCGGTCTTGAGCTGCATCTGGCGAGCGCCATCGACCGCCACACCGTCGTCCTCCATTTTGATCGCGCCATCAGCGTGCGCAGCGCCGGCAAAGTGGAGAACTACTCCATCCCCGGCCTCGAAATCCTCGATGCGCGGCGCGAAGGCCCCATCGCCTGGTCGAGTGCGACCCGAGCCGTTCTCACCGTTGCCCCCATGGCCGACACGCTCTACGAGGTCACCGTCAGTGGCGTCCATGGTCAGTTCGGCGCCGACCTCGACCCGCAATACAACTCCGCGGAATTTCGCGGTTTCGACAGCGGCACCACCCGCTATAACAAGCTGCGCTTCATGGGCGATTCTGTCGGTTGGGGACTCTGGCCGATCATCACCGACCCTGGCTACACCCTCTATCACCTGCTGGTTCACGGCCTGCGCGCACGGCAGGAGGAAACCGGCATCAAGCTGCACGCGCGCAACCTCTCCGTTCCCGGCTACACCTCCGATGATCTGATCGAGAATGTGCTGGACGAGGTGGTCACCACCCAACCCGATCTGGTGATTGTGGAGATCGGCGGAAACGACTTCGGCGGCATGGCGTTCGACCATTTCGAAGAGAATCTGCGCTTTATCTACGACGTCCTGAAGAGTGAAGTCCCCCAGGCCCAGATTGTCGGCACCGATATCTACACCGCGGTCCTGAACGCCTATCCGGACGGTGGTGATGGCCACACCGTGAAGGAGTGGGTCGACCTGATCCGGGAGATCGGCGCTGATTACGAAATCCCCATCGTCGACGCCTACGATCCGTTTCTCGACTACCCCGAACCGGGAGGCTGGTTCCTGAGCTTCGACGGCCTGCATCCCAACTCCGCGGGGCATGCGCTGGCGGCCGCGTCCGGCTATGAGGTGATCCGTCGTCTGCCACACCGCCCCGCCACACCGCGCATCCTTCGCAGCGGCAGTCACTGGGTCGACGCCGTCTCCAACGTCTGGGAGGGTGACCGCTGGACGGAGTATTTCCGCTTCGAACTCGACGGCGAGATCATCGCCGAAATCCCGGTGGATGCTCTCCCGCTTCGCATCACCGACCTCGACCCCGGCATCGACTATGAACTGCGCGTCCAGTCAATCGTTCCCGATTCGGACGCGGGATCGCTGATCGCCTCCGGCTGGTCGGAAGTTCTTCCGTTTCATCTTGAGTCCCCGCCACCCGAGGAATAATGGCGGTGGGTGTGCCCAACCCTCTATACTCCAAAAGCAGATCGGCACGGCACCTGCTGTCGCCACTGAACCGGTGGGGGTCGCTTCGCGGCTGAATAGCCCCCTCCTTTAAGAGACAACCAAACAACCTTGCGTGCCCGGATCTGGCGGGTTCGCGGAAGGATGGGGCAATGACTCGACGCGGTTTGGTCGGAATGGTCGTATCCTGGATCGTTTTCACCGGCGCGGCATCAGCGGTCGGCGCAACCTCGAAGAATCAATGCATCGAGTGCCACAAGGATCCGGCATTTCGCGTGCAGAACAAGAAGCTCTACGACTACTACCAGGAGTATGAGAAATCTCTGCACGGTTTGCTGGAGGTTAGCTGCGATGAGTGTCACGGCGGCGATCCCACGGCACGGAAACTCGCGGTCGCGCACACCGGCGTTATGGAAGCCGTGAGTTACACCCGGATCCCGGCGACCTGCGGCCGCTGCCATCAGGCTCAGGAGCAGGCCTACAGCGGCAGCAAGCATGCCGAGATCTTGAAAGAAACCGGCATGGCGCCGAACTG
>JALXCG010000345.1 GCA_026991065.1 Gemmatimonadota bacterium
TCAATCACTGTCTCCTGGCGCGCAACCAAGCTCCCATCGGGGCGGCAATTCACTCGGACTACTACTATGAGGGTTGTCCCTCCCTGAACCACTGCACCATTGTGGATCACGGTCCGGAGACTGCGGCGGTGCTTGCGGGACGGTCTTCACCAGTTTGGGAGTACTACAGAATTCGCAACAGCATCATCTGGAATCCCGAAGCTCCGTTGGAGTTGGAAGCTTCGGCGAGAATTAGCCATACCCTGATTCGCGGGGGCTGGGAGGGAGACCATATCCTCGACCAGGACCCCCTCTTCCGCGACGACGGCAGCTACCACTTGCAGTCTGTGAACTGTGGCGACGCCGCCAACAGCCCGGCCATTGATCGCGGCGACCCCGCCCGCAGGGATCTTCGCCTCTCGTGTGAGGCGGGTCTCCGCACAGCGCTGCCGGATCTGGGCGTCTACGGCGGCGGGTCGGACTGCGCGCTCAAGATCGCGGTACCGACCCCGTCCGACACGGTCCAGGTTGGAGATGTTGTGGTACTTGATCTGGTTGTCGTCAACAGCTGTGCGCAAGTGGAGAGCTTCGAGCGAGCAACGGCCCGGATCCGGGGGCCGCGGGCCAAGGATCTGATCCTCTACGATGGACTACCCGAGCTGCTCGCGCCAGGCGATAGTCTGTTTTTGAGCTGTCCCATCGAGATCGACGGCAGCGCGCCCCCGGGCACCTATATGACCACCATCTTCGGCCGTTCCGCCGACGCCGTGATCGCCGGCGATCGCTGGCCGGTGGTCGTGCGCGAGGCGCGCGCAGCGACTGCACCGTTGCTTCCATGACATTGCTCAACTCTTGGTAGTGGGGCGCTGGTATCCAACGCTTCTGAAGAAACGGCATCGCGAACGTCGCCTACTCTCCCCTGGAGTTCATCGAGCGACTCGTACCGCTCGTGCCCGCCCCACGCACCCGCCTGCTCGTCTGCCACGGTCTCCTCGCGTCCAACGCCCACCGCGATCACGGGTCGTACCCGGGTTTTCGGAGCCGGAGCCTCCAACTGATCAGTGCCCTGAGTGCGCGACCGAATGCCCAGACCAGGTCGAGGAGTTTCCCGCCCGGCGCCGCTTAAGAATCTCCTGGGCGCAATTGTTGAAGCGCGTGTTCGGGATCGACGCCCTGGCCTGCCCCGCTTGTGAGAGCGGTCGACTCAAGCTCATCTCGTTCATTGCCGAACCCGATACGGCAGGATTTCGCCGAAATCGACCCGAACAAAGCTGCAGGGAGCCCCAATGGGACGCGGAATGTCGCCGCCCCGGTTTTCAGTCGAGGATCCGGGAGACGCGATCCGCTCCATCTCGCGCTTGCCCAAAGGCGAGAACCCGGTTTGAATGGCCTATCCGCTCTGGAAGAGCAGGACTTTCCCCAAGAAACTCTGAACAAATCGTGAAACCGACAGTCCTGAAACAGTTTGGAGTGCCAGGCAAGTGAAATGGGGGAACTTCATGCAGAAGGACCTCACGCGTAGTAGTGTTTGGGTAAGGAAAAATAACTCAAGCACTTACGCGGATGTCCCAAGGGATGATATCGCAGATCGGAGCAAAGTTACGCGGGCAAATCGCCGGATTTTCGGGGGAACTTGCTTCGGGGCAGGGCAAGGTGGCTTCCCGCTTCGTTCAGGAGATGATCTACGGCCTTCTGGCTAGGAGCCTGTCGCACATTGTCTTCACGTCGCCCCGCATCCGTCCCTGCTCCGATCTCTGCGTTGCTAAGTCCTTGAAAGGCAACCAGCCTTCCTGCGGACTCAGCGCCTTGATC
>JALXCG010000346.1 GCA_026991065.1 Gemmatimonadota bacterium
GAGCGGCGCGCGGCTGGTGGAGATGCCGCTCTCGCTGGCGAATGCGGGCGACGTGGTGGCGCTCAGCGATGGAACCGGGGTGGAGCAGTGCCGCTTTGCGTGGAACAGTGACGCGGGGGACAGCCGCTCCTGGGAGAAGGTGGTCATTGGCGGCGGCGATGGTGCGGAGAACTGGGCCGAGTCGGACCTTTTTGGTTCTCCCGGGCGGCGCAACAGCGTGGCGCGCTATGCGCTGGATGTGGCGCTCGATTCACTGTCGGTGGTGCCGCGCCGGGTGCGGCCGGGGCAGGCGCTGCGGCTGCGGGGGCGGGTGGAAAATGTGGGGTTGCAGCCCAGCGGAGCCGGTGTAGCGCGTTTCTGGGTCGATGGTGATCTGCTGGGCGAGGTGTCTTTTGATTCGCTGGCGGCGCCGGGGAGCGCGCCGGGCGAGGAGTCGCCGAGCGCGGTGGTTGAATGGCAACTTGCCGCGGGGTTGGCGGCCGGAGTTCATCGGCTGTCGCTGCGGGTGCGGATGCCGGGGGATGAGGCGGCGGCGAACGATTCGCTGGCGCTGGAGTTGAATGTGCGGGAACTGGATCTGGTGATCACTGAGGTGATGGCCAATCCGCGGGGTGGAGAGAGCGAAATGCCGGGCGGGCGGAGCGATGAGTTCATTGAACTACTCAACCTTGCTCCGGAAGCGGTGGATCTGAATGGGTGGGCGATCTGTGATGGGGACCAGGTTGATGAGCTGGTTGCCTGGGACGAGGCGAGGCTGGGGGCGGTGGCGGGGGAAAACCTGCACACCGGCACTACGTTGCTGGCCGCCGGAGGGTGGGCGCTGATCCTTGATCCCGACTATGCGCTGGCGGCGCGGGAGGGACCGTTGCCCCATGCCATCGGTGCCGGAACGCTGCTCCTGACCGTGGGCGACGACGATCTCGGCGGTGATGGGTTGACCGGGAGTGACCCGCTCACGCTCTATCGACCGGGCGTGCGGGATGCGGCGGCGATCGCCAGCACGTTCGGCACGCCGCGCGATTCGGAAAGGGAGCTGGAGCGGGATGACGACGGGCTGGATGCCATCCCCTTTGATCCCGGCGATGGGCGCAGTCTGGAGCGGATCGATCCGGCGGCCGAGGATGAAGAGAGCAACTGGCGGCGCTCTCCACTTGGCGGCACGCCGGGGGCGCACAATGCCGCTTCGCCCTACCGGATCGACGTGGCGCTCACGCCGGCGGCGATTCAGGTGGTGCCCGCCCTGCCGCTGCCGCATTCCGCCGCGCGTGTCGGGGTGACTCTGCGCAATGCCGGAACCGAGGTTGCGGCGGCGGGCCGCCTGGAACTCTGGTCGGTTGCCGCGGGAGATACCGCTCTGATCGTTGCGGCGGCAACGCCGCGGCTCATGGCCGGTGCCGTCGCGGAGCTGGATCTGGAGTGGGCGATGGTTCCCGAGGCGGTGACCTGGATCGGGGCGACGGTGACGACGCCGGGGGACGAAAATGGCGCCAACGACGGCGCCTGGCGCCGGATCGGTTTGTCGATCGTCATCAATGAGGTGATGGCGAATCCGGAGGGGAGCGAGGAGGCGATACCCGGTGGATTGGCGGATGAGTGGGTGGAGCTTTTCAACGCGGCATCCGCCCCGGTCGATCTTGCCGGCTGGATGTTGACCGACGGCGATGGGCTTGACACGCTGCGGGAGTGGCGCGGCGATCCGCCCCGCGGTTCCGGCCTGATCACCACGGGCAGTGTGTTGGCTCCCGGTGCGTTTGCGTTGGTTCTGGATCCCGACTACACCGCCCGCGGTG
>JALXCG010000347.1 GCA_026991065.1 Gemmatimonadota bacterium
ACCTGATCGCCATCCCCCGCTGGGGCGCGCCCGGCGCCGCCGCCGCCACGCTGGTCACCGAAGCCTTCATCCTGCTGCTCTTCGCCCGCCGCGCCGCCGCCGCCACCGGTAGCCTGGGCATGTTCCGCGCCGCGGCCGGCCCGGCTGTGGCCGCCCTGATTCCGGCTGCCTTGCTGCTCCAGCTTCCATCGGCGGGGGCCGGCGCATTTGCCGCGCTTTTCACCTACGTCGCTCTTCTGCTCCTGCTGCGGGTTGTAACCCCGGCGGAGTTGCGCGAACTTCTCCCCCGTCGTTCGCGCCACCCCGCCTGATTCGTCTCACCTCGATCCCGCTCAGCGACACTCCTCCCCTTTGCAGTGCACCAACTCCTCCAGGCGCCGGGAGTAACGTTTCACCAGATCCCGGTGTCGCACCCGTCCCCCCGGCTCCGCCAACATGTTGCGCAACTGGTAGGGGTCGTTGCGGCGGTCGTACAGTTCACGGAAATGCAAGTCGCCCCACTCCTCATCGTCATACCACTCGATGTAGGTGTGTGTTGGTGTGCGCAGCGCGCGGTAGGTAGGAATGTCTATTGCCAGCGTGCGATACCAGAACCACGAAGGCAACTCCGCACCGACCCCGTTCAGCAGCGCCGCCGATTTGTATTGAATCACAAAATCGTCGTGCCACTCGCCCACCTGCTCGCCCGCTACCAGCGGCACCAGCGAGGAGCCGTCCACGTCGCTCGGAATCGGCACTCCCGCCCACTCCAGAAATGTCGGCATCAGATCGATTGCCAGGGTCATGGTGGAGTCATCTCTGGCGCGTTCGATCCCCGGTCCGGTGATCACCAGCGGCACCCGAATCGACTCTTCGTAGGGCGCCATCTTGTGCACCAAACGATGTGACCCATTGTTGTAACCGTTGTCGGAAGTAAACACCACATAGGTGTCTTCCAACTCTCCCAACTCCTCCATCACCCCCAGCAACTCCTCGATCATCTCATCCACCGCGTAGAGCGATCCCATCCGATCCACAAAATCCTGTTGCGTCCAC
Source organism: Gemmatimonadota bacterium (assembly GCA_026991065.1). Lineage (GTDB taxonomy): Bacteria > JALXCG01. The sequence goes on from JALXCG010000347.1 coordinate 1,036, forward strand.
TTGCGATACGCATCGCTCCCCCGTTTCGGCCCGGAGAGCCGCAGCCACGGCGCCTTGTCGGAGAGATCCTCCTCGAAATAGTTTGGCGGTTGCGGCAGTTTTCCCTGCCATTGGCGCGCCAACTCCCGGTGCCGTCGTGCCGGGGGCAGCGGAAGATGCGGCGCGGTCGGTGCCAGATAGATCAAGAACGGTTGATCGTCATTCATCTCCGCCCGTCGCACAAAGTCGATCGCCTTGCGTCTGAGCACATCCGTTTCATAGTCGCCATCGCCCAGGCCGTAACGCACCAGGCGGTTGGGCCCCTCTCCGGACCATTCATTGAGAGTGTATCCATAGCCCGCATAGAGCATGTCGTCCACCCCGCCATACCATTCGCTCCAGCCCGGCGGAATGTGATTCTTGGCGTGCTCGATGCCGTTCAGATACTTGCCGAAAAGCACCGTGCGGTAACCCGCATCCTGCAAGAAACGAGCAAAGGTGAACTGTTCATTGTCCAGCGGATCGCCATAGATATCGAGCAGCCGCTCCCCATTCTCGTCGATCGGCTGAACAAAAGCCTCCCAGCCCCCGTAGTCGCCACCATTGGTGTAGACACCGTTGTTGTGTGCATATTTCCCGGTCAGGCTACCGGCCCGGGAGGGGCAGCAAACCGGCATCGGCGCAAACGACTCGGGGAAATTGATGCCGCGCTCCAGAATCAGCTCACGGGTCCGCGGCATCGCCTCCCAGAACGGCGTGACCGTGGCGTCGAGAT
>JALXCG010000348.1 GCA_026991065.1 Gemmatimonadota bacterium
GGCCTGAACATCGATCTCGGTCAGCACCCCGAAGCCCTCGACTTTCAGCAATTCAACCGTCTTGTTCTTGATCGCCGCGAAATCGCCGCTCAAAGCAACGGTAAATCCGTACATATTTTCCTCCAGGAAAAACTCAAGTGTAGAAAACAAGTTTACGCTGAAATCCCGCCGATGTTCCACCAAACCGGGCAACCATTTTCCGCGCCCGATATACACGGATGTTTGTGGAGAAGAGCTTGCGTAAGGACTATGCTGCGAGATCCCCCCGGATTTGCTATTCACAACTCAACGGGTACAAAGCCATGGCCCTCAAGATTCGCGCTCAAGATGTTCTTGCGTATCACCAATCCCCGCGCCCGGGCAAGACTTCGGTGGTTCCAACCAAGCCCTGCTTGACGCAGCGTGATCTTTCCTTCGCCTACACACCAGGGGTAGCCATCCCCTGCCTCGAGATCGAAGAGGATCCGTCCAAGGCACGGCTCTACACCAATCGCGCCAACCTGGTCGGCGTGATCAGCAACGGCACCGCCGTTCTTGGCCTGGGAGATATCGGCCCCCTCGCCGGAAAACCGGTGATGGAAGGCAAAGGCGTCCTCTTCAATCGCTTCGCCGGCATCGACGTCTTCGACATCGAAGTCGACACGAAGGATGTCGACGAATTCATCGCCGCCGTGCGTCTCCTCGCACCCACCTTCGGCGGCATCAATCTGGAAGATATCAAGGCCCCCGAGTGTTTCGAGATCGAGGAACGGCTGGAGCGGGAACTCGACATTCCCGTCTTCCACGACGATCAGCACGGCACCGCCATCATCGCCACCGCCGGTCTGATCAACGCCCTCCATCTGCAGAAGAAGAAGGCCGAAGATATCAAAGTGGTCATTCTTGGCGCCGGCGCCGCCGGTATCGCGATCTCCAACATGATGATGGGGATCGGCGTCAAGCGCTCCAACTGCCTGATGATCGATCGCCACGGCGTCATCTACACCGGCCGCAAAGAGGGCATGAACCCCTACAAAGAGCGGGTCGCCGTCGAAACCGATGCCCGCACCCTGGCCGACGCCATGCGCGGCGCCGATGTTTTCGCCGGGGTCTCCGGCCCCAACCTGGTCACCGACGAGATGATCCTCTCCATGGCCCCCAATCCGGCGATCTTCGCCATGGCCAACCCGGATCCGGAGATCTCCTACGACCGCGCCCGCGAGCTGCGCCCCGATGCGATTGTCGCCACCGGCCGCTCCGACTATCCGAACCAGATCAACAACGTCCTTGGCTTCCCCTTCATCTTCCGCGCCGCGCTGGACGTTGGCGCCAGAGCCATCAACATCCCCATGAAGGTCGCCGCCGCCGAAGCTCTCGCAGCTCTGGCCCGCACCGACATTCCGGATGATGTCCTCGCCGCCTACGATCTGCAGGAGCTGCGCTTCAGCCGTGACTACATCATTCCCAAGCCACTCGACTCCCGGGTTCTGCTCTGGGTCGCCCCGGCGGTCGCCAAGGCAGCCGTCGAGTCAGGCGTCGCCGACCCCGACAAATGGCCGGGGACCGAAGAGTATCGCCGTCAGCTCGGGCGCTTTCTCGGTCCGGCATGGCGGGTCATGGGTGCCCTCTCCGAGCGCGCCCGGCGCTCCCCCGCGCGCATCGCTTTCTGCGAAGGCGACAACACTTACGTGATTCGCGCCGCCCAGCGCCTGCTCGACGAGAACATCTGCAAGCCGATTCTGGTCGGTGATGTCGAACGAATCCGCACCGTCGCCGACCAGCTTGAACTGCCGCTCGATGGGGTCGAACTGGTTCACCCGGAAACCTCCGAGTATCGCGAACACCTCCGCGACCAATACCTGGATCTGCGCCAGCGCCGTGGGGTGCCGCCGCGCACCGCCGAACGTCACATCAATGACCCCACCATTTTTGGCATGATGATGGTTCAGGAGGGGCTGGCCTGCGGCCTGGTCGGCGGTGTCGATCGTTTCTATCGCCAGGTGGTCAGCCCGGCCCTGCAGATCATCGGCCCGCGGCCCGGCGTGCGCCGTGTCTCCTCCACGGTCGTGGCGGTCCAGCACGACCATCTGTACCTCCTCGCCGACCCCACCATCAACATCGACCCCACGGCGGACGATATCGCCGAGATGGCGATCCTCACCGCCGAAACCGCCCGCGAAATTTTCCATCTTGAGCCACGGGTCGCGCTTCTCTCCTTCTCCAATTTCGGTTCCGTGAAGCACCCCGAAGCGCGCAAGATGGCCGCGGCGATGGAGATGATCCGCACGCTCGACCCCGAACTCGTGGTCGATGGCGAAATGCATCTCGATACCGCCGTCTCCCCGGAAACCGCGTCGGTTTTCCCCTTCTCGCGCATTCAGGGCGACGCCAACGTCTTGGTTTTCCCCAACCTGGCATCGGCAAATATCGCCTACAAACTGATGGCGCAGTTCGCCAAGGCCGAGATTCTCGGGCCCATTATCAACGGCCTCGCCAAGCCGGCGAACGTCCTCAACCATGTCGCTTCAGTCGAAGAGATTGTCCGCCTGGCTTCAGTCACCGTGTTGCAAGCACGCTATTTGACCCAATGCCAATAGTCTTCACCGCATAACCCCGGGTGTGGGCGAAGTGTTGTGACTTCGTCCGCACCCACCGTGCGCCTCCCGAAATGCTCCGCCCGTGACCGCCGGAGCAGTTCGGTTTCGGCACGCATCGGTCGTGGCCGAAGCCGCCGATTCCCAGCGGCCCGGCTCTTGGCTCATCTTTGGGAGCCTGTCGCACTGCTGTCACGGTCTATCTTTTCGGCAAGCGAGCGTGACGCCGGTTGCATCAATCCAGCGCGAACTCTTCGGCGTCCACATACGGCTCTGCCCGTCTTCCCAGCAATGCAAGGATCTTGCCGACCACCAGCCCGCAAGCAACAGCCAGCACGATGGTCACGACAATCCCCGTAAGCTGGGCACCGGCACTGATTCCACCCACCGCAACCACCGCCGCGAGGCCGCCAAAAAGGCCCGGCAGACCATGCAGGTGGAGCACGCCACAGGTGTCGACCTTCCGGATCGCCGCCTGGAAGCGCTCTTGGATAAGGGCGAAACCGACCGTCGACAGGGTGCCGGCGAGAACACCAATCACAAATGCGTAGGCCGGTGGAACCTTGTCGCAGGTGGAACCAATCGCCACGCCACCCGCGAGCGCGGCATTCGCGATATCGGCAGCCGAGATCTTCCCGCGCAGCCCGGACGATGCGACGTAGGTTGCCAGAGTGGAGCCGCAGAGAGCGAGAACAACATTGACGATCGTCGCCGGGACATCCTGAACGGCAACCAACGCGGCACAGAAAGATGGCCAGAAAACCCAAAGCACCATGCTCCCGAGGAGAGAAAAGCGATCGCTCGTCTCGTCGGACTCGATGGGTGTTGCGAACTCTTGCGGCGTGGTCATGGAGAAAGCGACACCGAGGCCGAAGAGAGCCCCAAATGCGTGAATGACGATCGACCCGCCGGTATCGACAAAGCTGCCCGCCGGGATCAGCCCGAGTCCCCCGGAGAGCAAGATCCACTCATTGAATGCATAGCAGGGAATAAAGAGCAATCCGAGCAGCAGATACTGATTCATCTTGATGCGGCCGAGCACCGCTCCGGCACAGATCAAGAGGCTGGCCGCGCCGAATTCGGCCAGGATCAGGCGGTCGATACTGGAGTCGGCGCCACCCAAAATGCCCAGACTGTCTTTAAGGAAATAGAGGGGGATGGCGACGCTGACCAACAGGTAGGTGGCGGTGAGGGCCGAGCGTCCGTAGCGGCGAACGAAAACCATGAGAAAGCCGAAACCCACCAGCAGCATGGCCATGATGTGGATGGCTCGGAAGTACTTCTGAACCTCCAGCAGGGCTGACAACTCATCACTCATATCTCTGCTCTTTTCTCGTCGTGACTGATCTGTTCTTGGGAAGTTCTGCATGGGGCAGAGCATCGCTCGCGTCACGCTGCTGATACTCACCGCGCCCCCGAAAACCGTGAAAGCCGGGGGCGCCGGAATGGCGGCGCATCGTAGCACTGGTGGTCACGCTTTGCCGCTTGAATCCGCATCGTCCGGCAGCCCCTACCGAATTCCGCATTTGGCGCGCCCGCAGGGACGGTCACGCACCCTCGCCCGAACTCCCCCCATTCCAGCATTGTTGAATAGTCTGCAGTCACATCATCATGATTGCAGACTATTCCCGAATCCGCGCCGAACAGGATTCCCCAATCCGACTCTCTCACCACGAATCCTGGCGAAAAAGCCGGTCCAAATCGTCACACCGCAACCGCGTGACCACTTGGCCCGATTCCTGCGTTAGCAGACCCCTGCAATCTGCGCATCACCCCGAATCAGCGCGCGCTACGCACCCGATCGGGAGCCACGCTCCCCCGGAAAAGGACTACGACGATGCAAAAAACTGTACGCACGATGACACTCTTCCTGACCCTCGCGGGCCTGACCCTCCCCGCCTACGCTCAACACGGTGGCGACAACATGATGGGAGGTGGCGGAATGCATGGCGGAATGGAGATGGAGGGGATGCATTCGGGAGCGATGATGGAGCGGATGGACGGCATGCTGGAGCAGATGGGGGAGATGATGGCGGAGATGCACGGTGGGCACCAGGAAAGCGCCGGTGAAGCGCATGAGGAACAGATGCAGATGCAGATGATGGGAGGAGCGGGGCAGCATGGAGCCGAGGGTTCAACGATGAACCTGGTGCAAGAGATGAACGGGGAGATGGAACGGATCCTGCCGGCGATGGAGTCGATGCTCAAGCAGATGCGTGAGTACATGGCCGGGCGGTCGGCGGCCGACCCCACGACCGGTGAAATAGAAACCATGATGACGAGCATGGAGAAGATGATGGGCTCCGGGCAGACGCTGGTCACCACGCTTCGCGCGATGGACGGCGGAACCGAATCCAGCGCCGCCGCCCCCGCCGGCAAAGAGAGCGGTGATCATCCGCGCAACCATCAACACTGAAACCCACAATGAAATCGGTCGACCACGCACAACTCGCCGGCACAGTGTCGCTCCTGCTGCTTACCACGGGCGTCCCCCGCACCGCGGCCGCGGCGGAGTGGCCGGCGCCAACAGCATTCACGCAAACGCTTCGCACCCTGCGCCAGGAGCAGAATGGGATTCGTGGCGACTACCTCATCTCCTTCTCATCGCTGAAATTTGCCTCCGCCGAATGGACCTTGCGGTCGAGTCTGAGCTGGCTTGCCTGGCGCGATGATGGCGGCGATCTACCGATCGCCGACGACGCCGGCCCCGGGGCGCTCTACCTCACCGCCGGTCACCGGGTCTGGCGCGCGCACACCGTCCTCGGATACTCCCAGGGGTGGCTGCGCCTGCGCACCAAGATTCCCCTGCAGCGCAATTCCAACATCACCGGAACCGGCGCCACGGATTGGGGTGCCGGTCTCTTGCTCAAACAGCACCTGGGCGGTTTTTCGCTCCTGGGTGAAGGGGGCCTGATGAGCCTCGGTGAGCCACCTGGCGTCGACTATCACGCGCTGTTGAGCGGCTCCCTCTCAGTCAGCTTTCACCCTCCCGGTGTACCACTCTGGCCGCTGCTCAGCTACGCCGCGGCGACCCCCGCCACCCCCGGCGACCCCGCCTACGGAGAGTGGAGCGCGGGCGCCGGCCTATCCTTGACTTCCGCACTCTCGGTGAGTGCCCTCTACACGCGCGGAACTACAGCGATCAGCCCCCGTCACGGATTTTCGCTGAGCGCTTCACTCTATCGATAAACATCATCATGCTCGACCTGCTCCAATCCGTCTCCGCTCTGCCCAATCTGCACCCCGCAGTGATCCATTTCCCCATCGCCCTGGCGCTGCTTGTGCCCCTTTTACGGGCCTTGCATCTGCTGCTGCCGGATCGTGACCTGCTCAGCGAATCTGCCACCTGGAGCGCGGCTCTCGCGGCGCTTGGGGGCGTGGCCGCGTGGCTTGCCGGGCGCGCCGCGGTCGCCACCCTGCCGCCCCTCGCGCCGCGGGTGGAAAACGCTCTCGTGGAGCACGCCGAGTGGGGAGAGAGCGCCGTTTGGGTGCTGGTGGTTGCCGCGCTGCTGGCCTTCGCCGCCGATCGCTTCATTCCCCGCGAGCACAAGAGCACGGCGCTGCGCACCGGACTGCTGCTGGTCGGCCTGATCGCCGCCGGGGTCGTGGGGCTGACCGCGGACCTGGGCGGCGCGCTGGTCTACCGCCACGGCGTGGCGGTCGCTGCCTCTGCAAACGCGTTGGCCTCCGGCGTGGAAGGCACAAACCCGCCGGCACCGCCCGCTGCCTCTCCGTCCGTCTCCGCGG
>JALXCG010000349.1 GCA_026991065.1 Gemmatimonadota bacterium
GAGCGCAAAAGAGCAACATGGTCACGCTCAAGATCAAGGGTCCCCCGCATCTCCTTGGAGTTGGAGAAGGTGGGAGGATCCAGGAGAATGACGCCGAAACGGCGATGACGCGCGGCGCCCCGGGGCTGACCGCGGCGCCAGGGGTCGGCCCGCTCGCCGGCGGGAGAATCGCTGCCCCCTCTGGATTCATCCGGCAGAGCGCGCAGGCCATCCGTTTCCAGCCAACGCCGGCAATCGGCCCGGACCACGCGGTGCTCCGGCCCACCGATGCCGTTCAACTCCAGATTGCGCGCGGCCCATTCGCAGTAGCGGCGAGACAGGTCCACGCTGGTCGTGGAACGTGCGCCCGCCAGAGCGGCCCACACGGTCGCCGTTGCGGTATAGGAGAACAGATTGAGGAAATCACGGCCGGGCGCGAGTTCCGCCACCAGTGCTCGAACCCGCCGATGATCGAGAAAGAGCCCGGTGTCAAGCTGATCGTTGAGATTGACCCAGAACCGGGCGTCTCCCTCCTGAACCATCAAATAGCGCTCGGTGGATCCGAGCCGTTCATATTGGCTGCGATGCCGTTGTCGCCGGCGGGTCTTGCGAATCACTCGGGAAAGCGGGATCTCCAGAATCCGCGAGACAACGGTACGGGCCGCGCGACGGCGACCGGCGGCACGCTCCGGATCGACGGTCGCCGGTGGCGCATACTCCTGGATCAGACTCCAGCGAGCGCCTGCGGTGGTGGTGTACAGATCGATCGCGAACGCATAGTCGGGAAGATCTGCATCGTACAGGCGGTAACAGGCCACGCCATTCTTGCGCGCCCACTTCGCCCGTTGGCGAAGGTTCTTGCGCAGGCGATTGGCGAACTCCACGGCGCCCGGCGCCAGCGTCTCTTCCCAGCCGCTGGGCTCGGGAGATCGCTGGCCACGAATGGCCGGCGAGTCAGTATCGCCACCGCCACCAGTTCCATCCGCGGTGACGGTTCTTTCCCCGGAAGTAGGTGCCGCCGGAACAGCGGAGCGAATAGCGAAGAGCGCCAGTTCGCAACGGATCTTCCCATTGAAGAGCCGATAGCTCCTCTCCGGACGCAGATCAACCCGCAGACGCGGATTCCCGGTAAAGAGGGCCGCGCGCCAACCGGGGTAGTGGAGGCGCAGCGTCTCGCCGATCGTCGCATAGAGTTCTGCGATCTCATGCTCACGCCCCAAGCGCTCCCCATAGGGAGGATTCATCACCACCAACCCGGCGGGCGACCGGGGCAGATCCGGTGGCGGACTCGCAATGTCGCGGCATTCAAGACGGATGTGCCGCTCCAGGCCGGCACGCTGGATGTTGGCGCGGGCAACCGCGATCGCGCTCTGTGCGCGGTCACTGCAGAGGATCGGTGGGATCCGCTGGCGCGACTGGTCGGCAATGCGGCGAGCTTCGGCGAGCAGATGCTCCCAGAGTTTCGAATCGTGCCCTCGCCACCCCAAAAAGCCGAAATAGCCCCGCATCAGTCCCGGTGCGACCCGGCCGGCGATCAGCGCCGCTTCGATGCCGAGTGTCGCCGCACCGCACATCGGGTCCAACAGCGCGCCGCCGGTGGCCGCGATCTCCTGCCAACCCGCGCGCAGCAGAATCGCCGCGGCCAGATTCTCTTTGAGCGATGCTTCCACCGCCTGAATGCGATAGCCGCGTCGATGGAGACTTTCACCGGAGAGGTCAAGAGAAACCACCGCGCGGTCGTTCTCGACGTGGACATTGATCCGCATTGAAGGCCGGTCGACACTCACCGATGGCCGATCGCCCATCG
>JALXCG010000350.1 GCA_026991065.1 Gemmatimonadota bacterium
GCGGGAGCAAGCCGGGAGGGCTCCATTTCCGCCTCTGCCTCTTCCCCTGCTTGCGCCGCATCGGGTGCCGGCGGCGGCGGGGCGGCAACCCGAATGGTGGCCAGATAGCCGCCATCCTCGGCCGCATCGATCTCCGCGTCGACCCGAGCGCTGCCCACCTCCAGGCGCAGCGGCAGCGGATCGGAGCCGGCGAAAACGCGACCGCTCGGCAGCAGCGCGGCAAGACAGGCCCCCGCATAAGCCGGCGGCACCGTCAGGATGCCCCCTGGGCCCTCCTCGGCCAGTGCCCGCAGCGCCGCAAGTGCGTGCAGGTCGACCGGCTCCAGGCCCCCGGCTTCCGCCGCGGCAAACAGTTCCAGGCTGGGCTCCCGCGGCGCGCCCAATCCCGCGAGCAGCTCCTCCTGCCACTGCTCCGCCGCCGGCGTCTCGCCGTTGGGTTGTTGCAGTTGCACCGCCAGCGCACCATGCGGCCGAAACTCCACCCGATAGCGCAAGCCCGCGCCCGCCGGGGTTGCGGCACACGCAAGATCGGGACCCGACCCGGGAGCGCCGGTGGCAGCGGGAACGGCGGGGGCCGGCAACGGCAGCGCAGAGGGATTCGGCGCGACCGGCGCTCCCCCCCGGGCGGCCGCGGCCGCGGGTGGTTCAGGCGGCGCTTCTTCCGGCGCCGCGGTGCTGGAATCCGCCGGCGCCGTCGCCTCCTCCTCCAGCGCGAGCAGCACCGCCACTGCGTGGATGCACCACTCGCCCGCTCCCGCCAGGCAGGTGCAGTGCGGAATCATCTCTTCATCGGGTCCCCGCTCCAGGCGAACCGAGCGCGAACGGGGCTGGTCGGCGACCGCTGCCCGGACCCGCTGCTCCGTCGCCCCGGGGTGCATCTGCACGCCCGGGAGCAGCGCGCCCGCGGCGGAGCGCATCCAGGCGGGGATCGGCCCCGGCTGCTCTTGGCCGGCGCCCGGCTTGCCGGATGCGGTACCGGCGGCCGCAGCGTCCGAATCATCCATGGCTCCGGTACCACCGGCAACCGCCTCCGCCGTCGCCCGCGCGGCCGGTGCCGGCGCAGGGGGCAGCAACTGCTGCTGGTCAACCATCGGCACGGCGCCGAGCGCGACGGTGGCCAGAGCCACCGCGTGCACACAGGGCCGCCGGGAGCCGGGGCTGCAGGTGCAGCGGCTCAAAAGCCGCTCCCCGCTGTGATAGAGTTCCACCTGCTCAACCTTGCGCTTGCCGGGGGCATGGGCGCGCCCGACCACGCGATCCGCATCCACCCGCTGCGTCACCACACAACTCCGCGCTCGCTTCAAATTCAGGGTCAGGTGCGCCGGCGCAGCGGAGAGAAACGCCCGCAGTTCGGCGAATGAGATCGTGGTATCCATGCGCGAAGAAGGGTCCAACGGGGGAGTGAGCAGCTGAAAATGCGAAATGAGGCGTGATCCTAACAGGAGAAATCTCCCATGCACCACCCGCGTCTGATGGTTCTGGATTGCACCCTCTCGGCAACCTCGGGGCGGATCTTCGTCGCCGCCGTGAAACGTCTGCTGCCCCCAGCGGTGCATCTTGTCGTCCACGCGCCGACACGCGACGCCGGCTCCTCCTGGCTCGACGATTTCCTCCGCGCACCGCCAGCCGGCCTGTTGATCTCCGGCAGCGCGGCCAGTGTTGTCGGCGGCCCGGCCTGGGTGGAGCCATTGGCGGCCGATCTGCGGCGCACCGCTACCGTGCCCACCCCCACACTGGGCATCTGCTTCGGCCATCAACTCCTGGCCCACGCCTGGGGCGGCAAGCTGCGCTGTCCCGCCACCCCCAGCCAGGTGCGTGGCATTCGGCGGGTGGAGCTACAAACACTGGACCAGCCCCTCCTCGGCGGGCAAAAGAGCTTTGACGCCGCCTTCAGTCACCGAGATCAGGTCACGGAGCCGCCGCCGGGGTGGCACATCCTTGCCGCTTCCGACTACTCTCCGATCCAGGCGCTCGCGGCGCCGGACCTGCCCCTCGTCGGTGTGCAGTGGCACCCCGAAGCGGACCGCGCGATGATCCTCGACAACCCTGAGCCCGATCCTCACCACCCCTGGAATCAACTGCTCGACAGCGACCTGCGCAACCTCGGCGGGCGCCTCGTCTTGACTCGTTTTCTCTCCGCGCTCGCCCCCCCACACCGGAGTTACCCATGATCCCGCTGCTGCTCCTCGGGCCACTCGCCACGGTGGCTTCTCCCGCCCGCGATCTCCACCTCACGGTCTACAACAACAACCTCGCACTGGTGCGCGAAATCCGCTCCTACGAAGTTCCCCAAGGGGCATCACAACTGGCGATCGACAATGTGGCCGCGCAGATCGATCCCACCTCGGTCCACCTGCGGGAACTGTCGACCGGCACCGGGTTGGTGGTTCTGGAGCAGAACTACCAGTATGACCTGGCCTCTCCCGATCGCATCCTGGAGCGCGCTCTGAACCAGCCGGTCACCGCTCTCTCCGCCGATGGCGGCACTCTGGAGGGCACGCTCCTGGCCTTCACCCACGACCAGATCGTGCTCCAACGGGAAGACACCGGTCTCTCACTCCTGCGCCGGGACAAGGTCGGCGACCTGCGCCTGGCAGCCCTGCCCCAGGGACTGATCACCCGCCCCACGCTCCTGTGGCAGGTGCAGGCGCGGCATGCCGGCCACTGCGACGTGGAGTTGAGCTATCTCTCCCAGGGGCTCAACTGGCACGCGGAGTATGTCGCCACCATCAATGCCGATGACAGCCGGGCGGAACTCGCAGCCTGGGTCAGTGTCGACAACCACTGCGGAGCGGACTTCGAAAACGCGAAACTGCACCTGATTGCCGGTGATGTCCACCGCGCCGCCAACTCGCCGCCGGTTCCCAAGATGATGGCGGAGTATGCTGCGCGCGCCGCCAACGATACCGGTTTTCAAGAGGAAGCTCTCTTCGACTACCACCTTTACAGCTTGCCCCGCCCCACCACCCTGCACGACCGCGAGACCAAGCAACTCGCTCTCTTTCCGGCAACCGAGATTCCGGTCGACAAGCGCTACGAATATGAACCGTGGAGCAACGCCAAGCAGGTCAAAGTGGTGGTTGAGTTCACCAACGCCCAAAAGGCCGGACTGGGAATCCCGCTGCCGGCGGGGACCGTGCGCGCCTACAAGCGAGACCGGGGCGGCGGCCAGCATTTCGTTGGCGAGGACCGCATCGCCCACACTCCGAAGGAGGAGAGGATCCGATTGAATCTGGGCTTTGCTTTCGACATTCCCGTCGAGCGCACAGTGATCGACAGAGACCGGATCTCCACCGAGGTGCAGGAAGAGAGCATTCGAGTCGAGATCCGCAACCACAAGGAGAGTGCAGTCACGGTCACGGTTCGGGACCGGCTGTGGGGGCAGTGGAAGATCCTGCAATCCTCGCACCCGCACAAGCGAGTCGATGCCAACACCGCGGAATGGCAGGTTGAGGTGCCGGCCAATGGCCAAGCCGACCTGACCTACACGACCCGCATGCGCCGCTGATCAGACTCCTCTACTGAGGATCGAGCGCTTTCCCGGTCTCCGGACCCGAGGCGGCATCGTCGGTACCACTCACCTGGTCCAGTTCCTCCGCTGTTTCGGGCGCCATCTCCGCGACCGGGGCATCGGCATCCTGCGCCGGATCAACCGGTTCAAGAACCGAATAACCGCCGTTGACCGAGGTTTCGTCCTCAATATAGCGAATGCGGATCATGCCGTTGCGCCGGGCCAGATCCACCAACTCCTTGCGCTGATCGTTGTTCAGTTCGCCAAACTCTTCATTCATGAAGTTCTTGAAGAACGGGCCCAGCCACACACCGCGCGGGTAACGCACAGTCGCCCGCTTCACCAGCTCCGCAAAACGCTCCTGATGCCTCGCGTCCAGATGATCCCCGCTCGCGACCGGGGCCGATTCCGCTCCGCGCTCCCCGGCGGGCCCCGCGCAATCATCCGAGTCGGCGACGTTCAAGAGCGTCTGACGCAACTCATCAAAGACCCCATCCAGGGCAAAAATCCGCTCATCGCCAACCAAACGCACCAGGTCTCCAGACATCGAGGAACGCATCGATGCCACCACTACATCCTTGCCTGCGTCCAGCACTTCCGAGACGATCGGTATACAGCAGCGGTCGCCAGTCAAAAACACAAAGGCGTCGATCTCCGCACGGGTCAAGAGAAGGCGTTGGGCAGCCAGAGACAGTTGCAGGTCAACCGCGCTGCGCCCGCGACGGCCAAGAACATACACCGGCCGCACATTCATCAGAGTCAGCCCTTGCTGGGCATTGTGGTGAGCGATCGTTTCCCAGTCCGCGAATGCACGAGCCAAGATCATGGTCAAATCGAAACGGTCCTCGATTCTGGCCAGTGCCAACTCCAGCAAGCGCAGGGTCGACTCCGCGCAACTGGTCGATTTTGCTGGCCGTGAACGGTTCTCTCGCAGAGCACGGTCGACTTGAAGTGATATGTTCTCATAGTCAACAAAAGTGGCGGCATGAGTCACGATGATTGGACTCCGTCTCCCCCTCCCGGCAAGAAGGGCTTGGCGAGTGAAATGGTACGGATTGTGCTTTTCATCGTGCCTTTCAAGCGCCCAACTGTCAAGATTGTCGGCGATTGTTCATAATCGAGCCTCGACTTCGACTCAGAAAACGCGCCACTTCGAGTTGTGGCACGCTAGTGAAGGAGCAATGCAGTGAGTAAGTTCAGTGGTCGCTGGAGCCCGCTCTTCTGGTCGCTCGTGACCTGTGCCGCGGGCTGGTGGGCGGGTATCGAACGCATCTGGCCCACCGGAGCGCGGCGGGCACCCGCGTCTCCAACCGCGCATGTCTCACTGGAACTGGCAATCGCCACCGCGCTGGCGCTAATCCTGGCAGCGTGGCTGGTTCCCCTCGCCCTGCGCAGTTTGGATCGAGCGTCACGTTCGAGCGCGCTGCGGGCCGCGGCCGCGGCCGGCGCGGGGTGCGCCAGCTGGCTGCTTCTGGCCGGGCAGGTCTGGGTCAAGAATCATCCGCTCGTAGAAAACGCCAAAAGCATCCAGGGACTCGGCCTGGAACTTCATGTGGTGGTTTCCGCACTCGGCATCAGTGCCACAGTGGCCCTGGTGGTCTTCTTCCTCGCCCCCATCTTCAATCCAAGCACACCGCGCGGGCGGGTCAGGCTCCTGCTCCTGGCGCTGGTCGCCGTTGCCGGCCTGGGAATCAATCAGTGGCGTGCTCACCGGCAGGATCCGGGACTGCAGGCACTCCGCCCCTACTCTCAGGTGACCACCACGCCCCCCTACAACGTGCTGGTGATCACCTTGGATACGCAACGCGCCGACTACCTGGGCTGCTACGGCGCGGAGGTGCAAACACCGGTGATCGACGGCTTGGCGCGCGGGGGCGCGCAATTCAACCGTGCCTTCAGTACTACCAATGTCACCATGCCGTCGCATGCCACCATCTTCACCTCATTGTGGATGAAGCAGCATGGTCTGGAGTCCAATTTCTCGGACCCCCTCCCCGGCAACCGCGTCACGCTCGCCGAAGCCCTCAAGAGGGTGGGCTACCACACCGGTGCGTTCACCAGTCTCTTCATCCTCGACCGCGACTACTCCGGGCTCATGCAGGGGGTGGATACGGTCTGGGCTCCGGAATACAGCTCAACCCCCTCGGCGGAGGCGTTCGGCCACGCTGCCGATTGGATCGAGAGCCTGAACGGTGAGCGTTTCTTCGCCTGGGTTCACAGCTACGACGTGCATCGCCCGTACGAACCGGTCGCCCCCTACGACACACTCTATTACCATGGCGATCCGGCGGCGGCGACCAATTCATCATTCACCCAAATCCCGCCCATGCACCCGCGCCCCTTCGGGGTCACGGACATCAACTACTACCCGGCCATGTATAAGGGGGAGACGACCTATCAGGACGCCCAACTGGGGATTCTGTTTGACCGGATGCGCGCCGCGGACGCCTTTGACAATACGCTGATCGTGCTCACGGCGGATCATGGTGAGAGCTTGGGAGAGCACGATTTCTACTACAGCCACGACGCTCTCTTTGTGGAGGACGTGCACGTTCCGCTGATCATCCACGCCCCGTGGATCGTCCACCCCGAGACCCAATCCGATGCCTTGGTGCAGACGATCGACATTCTGCCCACCATCCTCGACCTGCTCGACCTGCCTCCGCTCGCCACGGCCTCGGGGAAGAGTTTGCTACCACTGCTCCAGGGCAGCACCGCCCCGATTCGACAACGAGCATTCCTGGAGGGGCAAAACTACCGCGCGGTCGGCATCATCGACAATTCGTGGTCGTTTCTCTTTCCAATCT
>JALXCG010000351.1 GCA_026991065.1 Gemmatimonadota bacterium
GGGCGGAGGTGGGTCTTGGGGGCGACCGGCGCCGGCGGCGTGGCCGGCGCGGCCGGCGGGGTGTGCTCATCCCAAAGCGATTTTACCAGGGCGGCGCAGCGCAACCCTTCGAGATCGCGCGGGCGGACCCGGGCCACCTCCGGCGAACCGACGATGATGCGCTTGGTGCGGGCACGGGTGAGGGCGACATTGAGTCGCCCCGGCTCGAAGAGGAAACGGGCGTTGCGCGCCAGGTAGTCGCGATCGGAGGCGCCGAAGGTGTAGAAGATGATCTCGCGCTCCTGCCCCTGAATGCGCTCCGCGGTGTCCACCACCAGCTCTTTGATCAGGGCGCCGGCGCCCTCCGGCAGGGCGCGGGCGAGGGCCTGGCGGACCGCGCCGGCGTGGGCGCGAAATGGGCTGACGACGGCGATCTCGGCGCCGTCTACGGCGTGGTGGCGGATCAGCTCGCCGATCAGAGTGGCGACCGCGCGGGCCTCCTCGGGCGAGTGGTTGCGCCGGGCGCGGTGCGGCACCACCACCCACACCGATGGGTGATCGGGGTCGAGAATGGCGCGAAAACGCCCGCCGGGGCGCAGGCGCAGGCGGCGCTCGGCGGCGCTGGCGTGGGGGCGCAGGCGACCGGCGTAGAAGGTGCGACTGGGGAAGTCGCAGATGGCGCGGTTCATGCGCCAGGTCTCGCGCAGCAGGTGGATGGCGGCGGCGTGGTGCGCGGCGAAAAAGCTGAAAATGGACTGCTCCAGGGGGTCGTCGGTGGCGCCGCCGGCGATCACCGGGCCGAGCTGACGGTGGTCGCCGACGACCACGGCGCGGGTGGCGCCGGCGAGGGCGGAGATGGCGTGGGGGATCGGCACCTGGCCCGCTTCGTCGAGCACGATCAGGTCGAAAGTGCCGAGGTAGCGACGCAGTTTGGCGGCGCCGAAGGCGGTGGCGCCAACCACGAAACCCCGGCCGGCGCCGGCGGGGTGGGCGCGCAGGCGGAAGCTGCTGCGGATGCCCGCGGCCTCCAGTTCCGGGGCCTGGTGCGGTTTGCCGATTTTGAAGATGCGGCGGTTGCCCCCGGGGCCGCCGAGGGCGTTGACCGCCAGCAGCACGTTGTTGATGGCGCGGTGAGTAAGGGCCGATACCAACACTTTTTCGCCGTGGCGCATCGCTTCCAATACGACGGCGGCGGCGACGCGGGTCTTGCCGGTTCCGGGGGGGCCCTGGATCAGCGCCAGTTCGCGGGCAGCGACGGCGCCGGCGAAAGCCTCGCGCTGGGTTGCGGTGAGCCCTTCCATTTCGCCGGCGGCGCGGGCGCGTTTGAGGCGGGCGGAGTCATGACCGAGGTCGGCCCGGCCGGCGAGCGCGCGGCGCACCCAGGCTGCGCCCGGCAGGGCACTCGGGCCGCTCTCGAGCACCGGCGCGAGACAGTTCCAGAGAGGGTCGGTGAGATCCAGATTGCGGCGGTCGAGAACGCCGCCGGCGGGGGGCGGGGTGGGTGCCGCGGCGCCGTTTCCGCGAGTGTTGGGGCCGCCGCCGGTGCCGCTGCCGCCGCCGCTGGCGAAGCGATCGCGGCGCAGCGGCACCGGCGTTTCCCCGCGAAACAGCACCCGCCCGTCCATCGCCTGCCCGAAGGCATCAACCACCCGCCCGATCCAGGATGCAGACGGCCGGATCCCGATCGGCGGCAGCAGTTCCACCTCGTCATCAATGGCGATGCCTTCCGTGGGGCCATATAACATAGTCAGAACCGTGCCGCGCGACAGCGAGACAACCTCGCCCCCGACCTCGCCGCCGGAACGG
>JALXCG010000352.1 GCA_026991065.1 Gemmatimonadota bacterium
CTCCTTTCCATCGAACTGGCCCCCGGCCACCCCGGTTACCCGCAGGCGGCGCTGCCCTCGGGGTTGCTGATGATCGTCGCGATGATCGCCGGCATCCTCCTGTACAAGAAGGGTTTTCCCTTGATGCCGGTGGCCATCGTCGGTTTCATCATTGAACTCTTCAGCATCTGGCTGGGGATGAAGTTTCCCACCATCGGCATCGATCCCGCATCCTGGCCCATTGCCGACACCTGGATCTGGGTGCTTCTTGTCTATGCTTTCGCCGCCTCGGTCATGCCGGTCTGGGCACTGCTCCAATCACGCGACTTTCTCAACTCCCTGCTGCTCTATCTTGGCGTTGGTCTCGCCTACATTGGTCTGTTTTTCACCAACCCACCCTTCGTGGCTCCAGCGCTCGTTCCCCACCCCGAAGGCGCACCCAGCATTCTGCCTTTCGTCTTCATTGTCATCGCCTGCGGTGCCGCCAGCGGTTTCCATGGTCTGGTCAGTTCCGGCACCACCGCCAAGCAACTGGACCGCGAAACCCACGCCCGGCCGATCGGCTACGGTGCCATGATCTTCGAGAGTCTGCTTGGGCTCTTGGCGACGCTTGCCTGCACCGCCGGCTTCGCCAGCCCGGAGATCTGGCACAGCCACTATGGCTCGTGGGCCGCTGTGCAGGGATTGGCTTCCAAGATCGATGCCTTCATCCAGGGCACGACGCTTTTTGTCAGCGGACTCGGCATCCCGGCCGATCTGGCCGCGGCGTTGATCGCGATGGTCGTGGTTTCTTTCGCCCTGACCACGTTGGACTCGGCCACCCGCTTGCTGCGTTTCAATATCGAAGAGATCGCTGCGACCTTCCGTGTTCCCTTGGTTTCCAATCGTTATATCTCTTCGCTTCTGGCCTGTGCCGCCATCGCATTTTTCGCTTTCTACGATGTCGGCGGGAAGCCCGCCGCGCTCGCTCTCTGGGCTCTCTTCGGGACCACCAATCAACTTCTCGCCGGCCTCACTCTTACACTGGCGACACTCTATCTGAAGCACCGTCGCAAGCCGGTTTGGTTTACCGGGATCCCCGCCGTCTTCATGATGGCCAGCACACTCAGTGCCATGTGGGGGAATTTGATGCGCTTCCGCTCCGGACCGGGGGCCGATCCGTTGCTTTTCGCCATCGGCAGCATTCTATTGGCACTTGGCGTGTGGCTCTTGGTAGAAGCGGGTCTTGCACTTCGCCGCCGCTCCGAATCGGCACTCGCCACCTGAA
The DNA here is from genome assembly GCA_026991065.1 of Gemmatimonadota bacterium. Lineage (GTDB taxonomy): Bacteria > JALXCG01. The sequence goes on from JALXCG010000352.1 coordinate 1,247, forward strand.
TCACTCCTCTTGCGATCGGGAACAACTATGAGCCCTGAGTCTCCTGAATCGACCGCGCACGGTGCCGCCGACGGCCCGGAGCCGGAGCTTGGGCCGGCTGTTTCACCGGCATCCGCCCCGGCGTCCACGCCCGCGCCGGATGTCAGCCAGTCAGCCGAATCGGTTGCGCCGGATCAGCCGGCAGACTCCCCAACTCCGGGCGAACCATTCACTGCGTCCTCCTCTGCCGCCGACGGCGCAGGCAGCGCCTCTGAGCCCCCGCCCGCCGCGGTGCGCCCCGTCTACCCGGCCGCTCCCCGGTGGGCGGTCGTGGCCCTTTGTGGCTACCTCATCATTCTCGGCGCGGCCATGGTCACCTGGCACCTCGATTGGCCGGGGCTGGGCGCAGGCGGCGCGGCCATTGCGCTTGACGCCCGTGCCCTGCGTGCTGCGCATCAATGGCTTCCCACCCTTGACCCGGGTGCCTTCTACCGCTGGACTCAAGCGCTTCTCTTTGAATGGCTGGGTGAGAGTACCTGGGCGGCCCGTCTGCCAGGCACCGGTGGCGCGCTGGTGCTCCTGGTGGCGCTTCTGTTCGCCGTCCGCCCGTCACGCACCGCGCCTTCAACTGCCGTCGGTTCCGCCCAGCGGCCGGCTGGCGCTTTCCTCGCCGCCGCCGCGCTTTTGGTCTGCCTGCCGCTCTGGACTGTTGCCGCCCGCACCCCCACGCCCGTGGCCGCCGGGGGACTGTGGGGCGCGGCCGCTCTCGCCATTCTGCTCGGCACCAACTCCCGTCGCGGTCCCACTCCCCTCCGCGGCGCACTCTTTTTTCTCTGTGGCGTGCTGGCATGGTTGCTGGGGGCGGGACCGCTGGCGGTGGTCCTCCCCTGGGGCGCCCTGGCTCTCCATCTGCTCATCAGCGGCGAATGGCGCGCTCTGCGCCGCTTCGCCAACCACCGTGGGGCCTGGGGCGCGTTGCTGATTCTGGTCATCATCCACGCCGTCATGCTCTACGCTTCGCCGCCCGTCACCCGCAATGCCTTTGTCGATCACCTGCGCCTGCTTTCACATCAGTGGCTGCAACCACCCCATCCCGACTGGCGCGGCCAACTCCCCTGGCTCGGACATCTCCCCCTCCTGCTCTTCCTTCCCGCCGGCGTCGCCCGCATTTCGCGCGAGCGGATTGCACGCCTGGCGCTGATCGCCCTCCTGCTCGCCTTCGGCCTCTCGCTGCTCACCCCCGTGAAGCCCCTGCTGGCCGCGATCCTGGCGCTTCCCGCCAGCGCTCAACTCGCCGCTCGGGTCATCACCGCTCGCTGGGGTCAAGGAGGGCGCCGGCAACTGCCGGAACTGTGGCTTCTGGTCGCGCTTCTGCTGCTTGCGGCGGCCGTCGTCATCGCTACTCCGCCGCAACTCCCACCTTCGCTAACCGTCTGGTGGCTCGGCGCCGAGCCCGGAACCCGCTTGGTTGCCGGTGGTGCCGCGGCGATCATTGCCCTGCTGCTTGCCGCCGGATTGTTGCTGCGACGTCCCGCCCTGGCCGCAACCGTTGCCATTACCGCGGTCGCCGCCGCCTGGGGCACACTCTTTTCCCTGCACGGTCTCGATCTCGATCGTGCTCTCTCGCACCGACCCTTCCTGTTGGAGTTGCAGGCTGCCCCCGCCTCCGCCGGGCAATGGGTTGTGTTGGCTCCGGTCGACCCCAGTGTCGCCTTTTACCTGGGCCGGCCGGTGACCGTTGCCGCGGACAGTACCGAGTTGGCTGCGCTTGTCGCCGCTTCATCCCGCCCTCTCAATGTCATTGCCAGCGCCGGCATGCCACCAGCCGGGGGCGCTCAGCGTCGCCTGGAGACTCGCGACGATACCTTTGTGCCGCCCCCTTGGCGCCGGCCTCAACTTGCCTGGTGGACGGTTGCTCCCCCCCGCGCGCCCGACCAGCCGCCCGACTTCGATCCCAATCTCGATCCTCAGTTGCCACCCATTCTGCAGCCGCCACCCGATTCCGAGCCCGAACTCCCGGCTGCTCCGTCGCGCGGTGTTCTCATTTGAAATGGTTCGAGCATTGTGCCACGGCTCCGGAGGTCTAGCCCATGCAACGCAGCAACGCTCTTCGCCCCCTCTCCTGGGAACACCACGCGGCCCTGGTCACCGGCAATCGCATCAAGCGTGGGCTGTCCCGGGGCGCTTCGCCGCAGGTGATGCGCGACTATCTTCGTCACGCCTGGGCCAACGACATCGAGCATCATTTCGCCATGGAGGAGGCGGCTTTTACCACCAAGCAGAGTTGGGTCCGGATCGGCGTCAACGAGCGCGACCACATGCTGGGCGATCACGCCGAGTTTCGTCGCCTGGTGGAGCAAGTGGAAGGCGCCACCAGCGATGCCGCGCTGCGCAGCGCCCTTGCCGCTTTCGCCGACCTGCTGGTGTTGCATGTTCGCTTTGAGGAGCGAGTTCTCTTTCCCGCCATCGAACGATTGTTCTCGCGCGATGAACTGGAAGACGTGGGGAGTTATCTGAGTCGCGAGCACAGCGACGCCTGTCTCACCTGGGAGCCGGCCTTTTGGAAATAGACAAGCAGCCCCGCACTGCAATGCGAGGCTGCTTTATGTTGATCAGGGGCGCGAACGTCCCCGCGAACGGCGTCGGTCTCTATTGGTCGTAGGCCACATCATCGATCGCGTGGTGATTGGACCACTGGCCGGTTCCCGTAACCCGCAACTCGGAGATTCCGCCAACAGTGAACTGAATTGCTACGTTCTGGCCACCCTGGGTGGCGATCTGTTCCAGCATCGCGCCGCCGCTGTCGTAGACCGAGTAGTAGTAGGTGTCTCCATAGCCGGTATAGCAAGATACATAGAGACTCAGGTTGTCCACCGGAGTATCCCACGCAATCGAGTTGCTGGTTTCCCACGTGTAGGCGGTGTTGGGAGTGCTGTGGGGTGGGTAATAGGTGTTGCCCTCTGATCGCCAGGCAGCCCAGCCGGGGGAGAAAGTGACGCCGGCATAGTGCCCGCCGACTGGAGTCTGGTCGGCGATGTCGTCGAAAGTAAGCAGGTTGGGAGCCGCGTCGCCCTTGAAGATTCCGAAGCTATCGGAGTCGACAACGTCATTCGGGTAGGTTCCGATGTAGGCTGTGGCGGTGTAGTTGCCATCGGGCAGGCTGCCGGACATCGGCAGCGAGGCGGAGCCGGTTTGCGTCTCGCCCGCGGCCAAGTTCAAGGCATAGGGGCCGGCGACCACTCTGGAGCCGCCGCCGCTGTACTCACCCACCAGCCAGCCGTCGAAACTCTGCGGTGTGTCGAAACTGTTGCTGATGCTCCAGTCGAAGTCGACATTGCCCCCGGCGGCGGGCACGCGCACCGGGTCGGTGACCGGGTCCAGAGTGATCGTCAGGCGGCCGCTACCGCCGCCAAGCCAGTCAAGCGCCGCCACCAGGTCGATGCGACCCATGCCGTAGGTGTTGTCATCACCCGACGCACCCAGGTCGACCGCGCTGTGCAGCAGGGCCATCTTCAGATCTTCGGGTGTGGCTTCGGGAACCGCGCTCTTCAACAGGGCGACCGCGCCGGCGACATGCGGGCAGGCCATGGAAGTCCCCGACATCGTCCCGTAGGTGCCATTGTTCATCGACGAACGCACATCCATACCACGCGCCGTGACTTCGGGCTTGATTGTCTGATGGTCGCAGCCGGAGGGGCCGCGGCTGGAGAAGTAGGCGATGGAGTTGCTGCCCACATCCAGCGCGCCCACCGAGAAAACATTCACGTCGCTGGCGATGCGGTCGGCGGGAGTCCGCAGCGTCTCTGCTCCCGAACCCTCGTTACCTGCGGCGTAAACCACTGCGCAACCGGCTGCTTCACAATTGTCGATCACACTCCAGAAAGTCTCGTCACACTCAGGCACGCCGTGATAGAGGGGCGAGATACCCCAGGAGTTGTTGACAACGCAGGGAACGTCGTCACTGGTTCCCGGGTCGCCGTCGGGATCGGCGAACCACTCAAAGGCAAGAATCGCGTCGGCGATGGTGCGATCGATACTGATGCGGTCGATTACACCAGCCGCGATCCACTCGGCGCCGGGCGCCATGCCGATCTGGTTGGCGCCGTCGGAGCCGATCATGGTGCCCATGGTGTGGGTGCCGTGACCGAAGCCGAATTCGACCGGGAATGTGGTGAAAGTGACTGGGTCGAACCAGCACTGATCCGCCGGTTTGCGGAGGCCGAGATAGCGATCCGCGAAGGCGGGATGGTCGCCATCCGCGCCGGTATCCATGTCGCCGACAATCACGCCGGTGCCATCGATCCCCATATCCCAGAGTTCCGGGGCCCGAGTTGACGCGATCCCCTCCTCAATGGTTTGCATCCCGGGACCACTGGCGCCGGTGATGGTCGCGGCCCCTCGCTCGGGTCCGTCGGGATGCACTTCGACCGGCGCGATGAGCGAGATCGGATAGTCGGGGTAGACGATCCGTACATCGTCGCGCGCGGCGATCGCCTCAATTTCGGTCCGAGTGGCGGTAACGATCACTCCATTGATGATCCACAGCGGATCGAAGTCCACCACCGTGTCCTTCAGCATCTGCTCCTGGAGATAGCCGAGCAGCTTGATCTGCTCCCTTCCGGCCAGCGCCTGGAGGCGGGTCACCGCGGCCACATGGCGCTCATGCATGGTCTTGCCCGTCGCCTTCATCTCCGCGACAAAGGCCGGCTTGTCGAGTTGGTCCGGCATCATCACCAGTGCTCTGACCAGATCGTCCGGTGCGGCGCCTTCCATCTCCAGCATCATGTTCGGGCTAAGCGTGCCGGCGGAGGCGGTTCCGGCAAAGAGCGACGCCGTGAGGGCCGCGGCGGATAGAAACAAGAGCGGACGAGCCATGTGCTACTCCGTTGTTGGAAAGTGTTTTGCGCGGGCCGCCGGTGCGCTTGAGCCGCACTGGTGGGTGGCTGTACAATGCGCAGTTGCAACCAATTGTAACCTGGAATGAGCAGCCAAGGTCGTTTCATCCGTCTTCTGTTTCATCGCCCCACCCACAGCGCACTCCCGACTGCGCTCAGTACACCGCCGCCCAGGCCACCCAACTGCCG
>JALXCG010000353.1 GCA_026991065.1 Gemmatimonadota bacterium
CGTGAGCCCGGCGCGAATCGCCCGCACCAGGTCGAAACCGCTCATCCCCGGCAAGTGCAGGTCGGTCAAGAGCAGGTCGCAGGAGCGCCCGCGAGCCAGCCTCAGCGCCTCGTCAACACTGGCCGCAGCCAGCACCTGACAACCCCAGGATTCCAACAGGCGCCGCGCCACCAGCGCCGCCGCCGGCTCATCGTCCACCAGCAGGACCCGGGGGGGATCCGCGCCACCCCACAGCGCCGTGCCATCCGCCGGCCCACGCGGCGCTCGGTCCACCGCGGCTGCATCGGTTGCCGCCGCGGCCCCACCGGCCGGCCGCGCCCGCGCCGCCCGCGCCGGGCCCGACCTCTCCCCCGCGGCCCGCAGCGCCAGCTCCAGGTCGAGCGGAAAAACCGGCTTCAGAATCAGCGGCAGATCCGGCGCCGCGCCGGCCGGATCGGTCAACACCAGATGCCCCAGTGTCTCCCGCTTTCGCTCCAGCCACGCCCAATCCAGCCCGCCGAGATCGCCATCAAGCAGCGTCAACTGAAAACGCTCCGGTCGCTGCTCGCGGTCCCCCTCCACCAACGCCACCGCCGCGGCCCAATCCGTCACGTCCCAAACCCGCTTCACTCCAGCCGCCCGCAGCAGCGCCACCAGCATCTCGCGGGCGCAAGCGTTGGCTTCGACGACCAACACCGCTCCCGCTTCGCCCTCCACCCTCTCTGCTTCGGCGGGTGTTTCAGCCGCGGCCAGTTCAACTTCGAACTCGAAACTCGCCCCGGCACCCGGCACCGAGTGCAGCCGCAACTCTCCCCCCATCTTGCGCACCAACGCCGCCGAGATCGCCAGCCCCAAACCGGTTCCGGCACTCTCCCGGCCGGCGGCGCCGCGCTCGAACGCAGCAAAAATCGCTTCGGCCTCGGAGGGAGCGATCCCCGGCCCGCTGTCACGCACCCGAAAGCGAATGCGACACGGCGCACTCCCGGCATCCGCCGGCGCCACCGGCACCGCCGGCCGCGCTGCTTCCGCCGCCTCGATGCTCACCAGCACTTCGCCACGCTCGGTGTATTTCACCGCATTGCCGGCCAGATTCACCATCACCTGCCGCAGCCGCTCTCCATCCGCCCGCACCCAGCGCGGCAACCCCGGGTCCAGCGCGAACACCAGATCCAGCCCCTTGGCCCGCGCACTCGCCCCCAGCAGTTTCAATGGCTCGCGCAGAAAATCGCCCAACTCGACCCGCCCCGGGCGCAGCGCCACCCGCCCGGACTCCGCGCGCGAGAACTCCAGCACATCATCCACCAGGGTCAGCAGATTGCTGGAGGACTGGCGCACCAGGCGCAGATACTCCTCCTGCTCGGCGGTCAGCTTGGTCTCCAGGGCCAGCTCGGTGAGGCCGATCACACCATTCAACGGAGTGCGAATCTCATGCGTCATCAGGGCCAAGAAACGCGCCTTGACCCGCGCCGCGTCCTCCGCCGCCCGCCGCGCCTCCAGAAGCGCCGCGTGGGTCGCCAGGAGCCGGTCGATCTCCAGCGCCGAATCGCGCGCCCCCTGCAGAATCCGCCGCTCCCGGAAAAACGCCGTCCCCAGGCGGGTCACCACCAGATGACAAACGGTTTCCGACCGCTCCCCGGCACCTGCAGGCGAACAGATCGCCAGCGCTTCAAAGGCCGCGATCGACTCCTCCTCCACGCCCTCCGCGCCGGCCGCACCACCAGCATCGCCGCCATCCCGTTCCCCCACCGTCTCCTGCCAGGGCCCGGAGCGCAGCGTCGCCCCCTCCGCGCCCATCTCCCCGGA
>JALXCG010000354.1 GCA_026991065.1 Gemmatimonadota bacterium
ATGGATGCTGATATTGCTCGTTCCCACCCTCGGGGGTCTGCTCTGGGCGGAGCGCCGCTATGCCCGCGAACGCGCCCGCGGGCGGCGGCGGATGGCTGGTGAGCGGGTCGCCGAGCTGGCGCCCACATTGGTGGAGAAGCGATCCCGCTGGAAGCGCCGCACCACATCGCTGGCCGTGCTGCTGCTGGTGGTGGCGCTGGCTCGCCCGCAGTTCGGCACCCACTTTACCGAGGTGAAGCAGGAGGGGATCGATATCGTCTTCGCCATCGACACCTCCCGCTCGATGCTGGCGGAGGATCTGAGCCCCAACCGGCTGGAGCGTGCCCGGCTCGAGATCGAAGCGCTGCTGCCGCGACTGGGCGGCGACCGGGTGGCGATCGTGGCCTTCGCCGGGGCGGCTTTCGTGGAGTGCCCGCTCACCCTCGACCACGGTGCGCTGCGCCTCTTTCTCGATGCGCTCTCGCCCGACCTGATTCCCCGCCCGGGAACCGATCTGGAGGCGGCGATCCGCAAGGCGATCGCGGCCTTCCCGGATGAAAAGAACGCCTCGCGGGTGGTGATTCTGCTGAGCGATGGTGAAGGGTTCGAGGGGGATGCGGAGAAGGCGGGAGAAGCGGCCGCCGAAAAGGGAATCGTGATTCATGCTGTGGGGCTGGGAAGCCCGGAGGGGGAACCGATTCCGGAGTTTGACGAGGCGGGAAATCGCCTGGGCTACAAGAAGGATGCGCAGGGTCAGGTGGTGATGTCGCGATTGGATGAGTCCACCCTGTCGCGCCTGGCGCTGGCCACCGGCGGGCGCTACTATCGTGTTTCCGGCAACGGTTTTGCCTTGGATGAGGTGATGAACGAGATCGCCACCATGGCGCGCCAGGAGACCGAAAGCCGCTTCGTGGTGGCCTATGAGGAGCGGTTTCAGTGGCCGCTGGCGGCGGCGCTGCTGCTGCTGCTCCTGGACAGTGGGATTCTGCTGGGGCGGGCACCGCGCGGTTGGCGCCGGATCGTGGTGGCCATGGTGGCGCTTGGTACGCTGCTCCTCGGGCTGCCCCGGCGGAGCTGGGCCGGGGACTTCTACGACAAGGCGGAGGAGGGGAACAAGGCCTATGCGAAGCAGGAGTTCGACAAAGCGCTCGAGGCCTACAAGCAGGCGGCGGTTGACGCCCCGGAGCGAGCGGACCTGCAGTACAATGTCGGCACGGCGTTGCTGAAGACGGGGGATACCGAGGAAGCCGCGCACGTGCTGGAGCGGGCCGCGATCAAGGCCAAGGAGGACCCGGAGATCCGGCGGGACTCGCACTACAATCGCGGCGAGGCTTTCTTGGCGGCTCAGGACTACGCGTCGGCAATCGATGCATTCCAGGCTGCGATTGATGAGGATCCGCGGGACGCGGACGCGCTCTACAACCTGGAACTCGCGTTGCGCAAGCAGCAGGAGCAGCAAAAGCAGAAGCAGCAGGAGCAACAGGACCAGCAGAATCAGCAGCAACAGGACCAGCAAGAGCAGCAAGATCAGCAGGACCAGCAGGACCAACAAGAGCAGCAGGACCAGCAGGACCAACAAGAGCAGCAGGATCAGCAGGACCAGCAGGACCAGCAGGACCAGCAGGACCAACAAGAGCAGCAGGATCAGCAGGACCAGCAGGACCAAGAGCAACAGGATCAGCAGGACCAGCAAGACCAGCAGCAGCAGGAGCAATCAGCTCAGCCGGACTCGACCCGAATGGATGAGCAACTCGCCAACCAGATTCTGGACGCAATCGCCGAGGATGAAGGCGAACTGCACAAGGCCCGGGCACGGATGATGATCCCCAACAGTGACAAGCCGGAGAAGGACTGGTGATGGGCGCCGCAACCCGCAGAAATCCACCTGTCGGCGGGCACGCGTCGCGACCGGCGGCCCGCTGGGCGGTCGCCTGGATCGCGATGCTCCTGCTGAGCTGGGCGCAGCCCGCCCGGGCCGGAGAACCGACGATCGCGGCCTCGGTGGACCCGAAAGTGATCGGCATCGAAGACGCAACAACGCTCACGATCACGATCAACGCCGGTGCTTCCGGCGTATTCTCGCGGCCCAGTCTGCCGGAACTGGATGATTTCGAAGTAACCGCGACCGGATCGAGCCGCAACATGACCTTTGTCAACGGTCACATGGAAAGCTCGATCGCTTACTCCTACACGCTGCGCCCAAGACAGAAAGGCAAGCTGTCCATTCCGCCGATTACGGTGGAGATGGGAGGCAAGAATTACTCGACTCCCCCCCTTGCGGTCGAAGTGCGCGACGGGAGCCTCGCACAGCGTCGAAGCAGCCGACGGCGCGGCAGTACTTTTGGCGATCCATTCAGCCCCCGGAGCCGCTGGGATCGGGGACGCCGGACTGGTCGCCGGGGGCGCGAGATCGACCCGCGCGACCACATTGAGATCGAGACCGCGGTGGATCGCGAGAGCGCGGTGGTGGGCCAGGAGATCGACCTGGTTTTTCGCCTCGCCACATCGCCCGAGATCCGGTTCGACCGCCAGCCGGTTTACACGCCACCGGAGGTGCAGGGAGGCTGGGTCGAGGAGCTGGGCGACGAGACTCGGCGCAACGAGGTGCGGGCCGGAGTCCCCTGGGAGATTGTAGAGATTCGCTACGCGCTCTTCCCGACTGCGCCGGGCAAGTTGGAGATCAGCCCGGCCAAGCTGGATGGCGTGGTCAGCGCCAGCCGGATGGACATCTTCTCTTTGATGAGCGGGCAGGGACGGCGGCTGATCCTGGAGACCGATCCGATCACGGTCGATGTCTCGCCTCTGCCGGCGGATGGCCGCCCCGACAATTTTGCCGGCGCGGTTGGCGATTTCACCATGCGCGCCGGTTTCGACCGCGATCGCGGCACGGTCAACGACCCGCTCACGTTGACGATCACAATCGAGGGGCGAGGCAATCTGCGCACGCTCCCCGATCCACCGATGCCCGATATCGAGGGATTGCGGTTCTTCGAGCCTCAGGCGACGGTTGAAAAAAGCGTGGTCGGGGGTCACTTCGGCGGCAAGCGCACGTTGACCCGGTTGGTGGTCCCGGAGAAGGCGGGAACAGTGCTTTTTCCCGCTCTTGACCTGGCTTATTTCAATCCGGAGACGGGACGCTACCATCACGCACGCAGCAGCGCGATTCGCCTGGAGATTCTGCCCGGCGAAGGGGGTGATGCGGGCCCGGTGGTTTCGGGATTGTCCAAAGAGGAGGTCAAGCGGCTCAAGTCAGACATTGAGTACATCTATACCGAACCGCTCCGCCTTCTGCCTCGATCCACTCCTCCCTATCGCCGCTTCGGCTTCTGGGCGCTGGCACTGCTGCCTCTGCTGCTCCTCGCCGGCGCGCTTATCTGGCGCCAGCGGCGCGATCGTCTGGAGCAAGATGTTGGCTATGCCCGCTCCACTCGCGCGTTCAAGACACTGCGCCGGGGATTGGCGCAGCTGCGCCGCATGCCGGCCGAAGATCGCCAGGTCTGGAGTTTCGCCAACCGCCTGTTGCTCGATTACCTGGGCGATCGATTCAACCTGAACACCGCGGGTCTGACCACGCATGAAGCCACCGAAATGATCGGCCAGGCCGGCATTCCCGAAGCGACCGGGAAAGCGATTCGCGATTTCCTTAGTTCGTGCGACCTGGCACGCTACGCTCCCGGCGGCATGCAGGTGGGTCCGAGCCAATTGGCCGACCAGATTGAGGCGATCGCCGCTGGGATTGAAAGGCCCAATGGCGCGGCCACGCTGCTCTCGCGGGCGGCGGCAGTCACCGGCAGCAACGCAAGCGGTGCCGGGAAACCGCCCGCACGGCGCGGCGACCGAGAGGGAGGCAAGAAGCTGTGATCGCACTTTCAAGCAAAGGCCACATGAGGTTGCTGACCCTCCTTCTGCTCCTGACCCTCCAACTGCCCGCCACCGCCACGGCGACAGCAAGTGCCCCGGCGGGCACCTCGCCCTCCGTCGTGGCTCCGGCGGACACTGGCGACGAGCAGACTCCCGAGGCGATCCTCGCGGCCGGCAACCGCGCCTATCAGGAGGGTGACTACGAGGGGGCCGCGAACCACTACAAGGCCCTGCTGGAGCGCGGATTCGAGAACGGTTACCTGCTCTACAACCTGGGCAACGCCTATTACAAGCTCGGCGACCTGGGTCACGCCATCCTCGCCTATGAACGCGCCCATCGGCTGCTCCCCCGCTACCAGGATCTGGACGAAAACCTGGCCTATCTCAAAGTGCTGAAGCGCGACAAGGATCCGGACGCCGGAGCGCCACGCTATCTTCTTGTGGCACGAAAACTGGTGCACGGAGTCACGCTGGCCGAAATCTCCTGGGCCGCGCTGGCAACCTGGCTGCTGCTCGCCGCGATCCTGTTGGCGCGCATTCTGCTCCGGCGCGACGCCCAGGCGCGGCCGGCTCTGCGGGTCGCAACCTGGGTGGTGGGGCTGCTGCTGGTCGGTGCCCTCTGCCACACCTTCTATCTGGCGCGGAACCTCTCCCGACCGGTCGCGATCGTGATCGCCGAGGAGGTTGCTGTACGTTCCGGACCGAGCGAAGAGGACATCACCGAGTTCAAGCTTCACGCCGGCACCAAGGTGCTGCTGGAGCGTGGAGCGGAGGGGTGGAGCAGAATCGCACTCTCGGAAGAGCTGCGCGGCTGGTGTCCCAGCGACGCGATCGAGAAAATCTGAGACGTCGCGCACGGGGGGATCAGCCCAACCGGCGATGGCTCCGGACACTACCGGACAATTCCCTGGACAAGGGTCCGGTTCCGGCGCCGCGGCGGCCCGAAACGCCCGGCCTACAGCGCCTGCTGCTCAGTGGCGACGCTACTTGTGGGCGAATCCTCGGGTGCGACGGACTTGATCTCGCCGTTCAGTGTTGCGCCCGATTCAACCGCGATGTCCAGGACCTGAATGGTGCCGCTGATCACCGCGGTCGATCGCGCCATCAGCTTCTGCGCCACCACATCTCCCTGGACTTTGCCGTGGCAGACCAGCACCTCCACCTGCACATCGCCGATCACGCTGCCGCTCTCGCTCAGCACCAGGTAGCCACCGTTCACGTTGCCCTCGACCCGGCCATCGAGCCGCGCCTTGCCGGCGAAATGGATGTTGCCCTCAACCCGCAGATTCGCATCGAGGATGCTGGTGATCGCATCCCGGTTGTCGCCGTTCATGGTGACGCCCTCCGGGTCGGACTTGCGGTTTCTTCTGAGCATTCCTGAACCTACGATCTGCTGTGGTTGAGAAACTCGCCGACCCAGATCTGCGCTACCGGATCGAAGGCCTCGCCATGGCGCCGAATCTCGTAGTGGAGATGAGGGCCGGTGCTGCGCCCGCTGTTGCCCAACTGGCCGATCACATCGCCGCGACTCAGCGTGTCCCCCACCTGCACGGAGACTTTCGCCAGGTGACCGAAGAGAGTCTCTTCGCCATCGGGGTGGGCGATCCGCACGTAGTGGCCATAGCCGCGCCGGGCGTAGCCGACCTGGACAACCACGCCATCCGCGGTGGCGTGCACCGGAGCGTGCATCTCACCCCGCAGATCCACCCCCTTGTGGTAAGCACGGCGACCGGTGAAGGGATCCTTGCGAACACCGAAACGCGAGGTGATCACGGCATTGTCGAACGGTAGTCCCAAGGGCACCGCGGCGGTTTGTTCCAAGAGCGAATCGGCGCGCAGAAGCGTGGCCTGAATCCCTTCCAGCGGCAGGGGCTCATAGGGGCCGCCGGTGTTGTTGCTGCTGTCGCCCGTGCTCTCCGGGTCGATCACGCCGACCTGCGCCAGGACCGCTTCCATGTCCGCGCTGCGGGTATTCAGCGCGTTGAGTGCATCAGCCAGCCGGGTGGCATTCTCCTCGCGCAGATCCGCGATGGTCTGTTGAAATGTCCGATTCTCCTGAGCCAGAGACTCCACTTGCTGATCCAGCGCGGCGATTCGCGACTGCCGTTCCCGCAAGGCAGAAAGCGAATTGAGCCCGAACGCGCCAAAGCCAAGAGCCAGGACCAGAAGCGCCGTAACTCCGCCAAGGGTGAGCCGAAGCCGTTTCAGTGAGAGGGTAAACGCCCGGGTTCCGGCGCTTTCACTGGTGAGGATGATGTGCAGATCCCCCATTGCCTACTTCTCCTCCTTCTCGGGCAGCAGATGCCCCTCTACCCGCTCCAGACGCTCACTCAGAATCCGCAGTTTCTCGCGCAGCTCTTCGATCTCCTTGGCCGCCACCGCCGGGGCTTTCTGGCGGGCGGCCGCGCGCAGATCATCAATGATGCCGTCCAGGATTGGGTGATCCTGGACGGCATCATTGATG
>JALXCG010000355.1 GCA_026991065.1 Gemmatimonadota bacterium
GATCTCCTTGCAGTGCAAGATCGCGCACCGCAAAGTCGAGTGTGTTCAGCAGGGTCGGCTGACTGGGATCGGCAACGTCGATCACCAAGAGGCCGTGTAGAGTGGCCGCGCCATAAAGCACATTGTCCGCGCCCAGAACCACCCGACGCAACATGGTGATCGGCAGCCCGCCAATCGGCACCGGCAGGGCGGGGTCCGACACATCCAGGATGATCAGCCCCTGGTTGAGATCACAAAGATAGGCGAGGTCTCCCGCCACCGTGACGCTGACCGCCCGGTAGCAGCCGTGCCACCCTCCCACCAACGTCGGGGCGATGGGATCGGAGATGTCGAGCACCAGCAGGCCGGCCTTGTGGTCGGCGACATAGGCATGGTGGCCGGCGACGGTGATGCCTTCCGCTTCATCCGCGGTTTGGAAATTGCCCAACTCCTCGGGGTCCGTCGGGTCGCTGCGGTCGAAGAAATATATACTGCCGCCGCCCTTGGTCATCAGCGCCACACTCTGTTCGCCCACCGCAACCCCCTGGGGGGTTCCGCCGGTTCGATCCACATCGATCCTTCTGGGTGTCGTCGGTGAGGATATATCGATGGTTGACAGGCCGCGATCTGGGTCGGCGACATAGGCGTAGTCTCCCGCGACGCGTACAGCCTTCCCGCCCACGTGCAGTGTCCCCACCTCCCTCGGGTGTGTGGGATCGGCCACACTGATCGTCCTGATGGAAGTGCCGCAGGCCACGACAACATGGTCGCCGGCGGCGGCGACATCGTAGCCGGTGGCGTAGAGTGTCAACGAGCCGATCTCGTAGGGGTTGGTTGGATCGCTGGCGTCGATCACATACAGCGGGCAATAGTCGCCCACCACATAGAAAAGATCTGCTTCTGCCGCCACCGCGTTGAGCACGATGCGCCCCGTGTAGTGGCCGCCGGTATAGTCGGGATGACCTGGGTCCGCGAGGTCATAGAACGAGAGATGTCCCTGGTAACTGGCGCCACACAAGAGGTTGTCGCCAATCGCCACGGCACAGGCCTGTGATACCCCAAGCGTGTCGACCACTTCCGGCGCCGTCGGATCCCCGAAGTCGACGACCAGCACACCCGACTCGTCGCAAGCAAGATAGGCAAACTCCCCCTGGGCGGTGATGTCGAGTATGTGGTGATCCACCTCCAGGGAGGAGAGCAGTGCATTGTCCTGGTCGAAAATCAGGAGCGAGAACGAAGCCCCTACCAGGGTGAGCGGTTCGGTCGTGGTTCCCGGAGGAGTGAGCGAGAGGCTGCCGGGACTGCTCCTGGCGGTGGCCGGCGGATCAACGATGACGCCGCGGAGCGGGGGACCGATGGTGAGAGCCGTGCCAACGAGGAAGAGGTTTTCCGTGTCTGCGGAAAAGGCCTCGGGAGGAACCTGCGCCCTCAGTTCTGGAGGTGGCTGGATCCCGCACCGGCCGATCGTGGTGCCCACCGCGGTTCCAGCGGTGAGCAGGAGCGATAGGAGCGCCACCCGATTCAGAGCGGCTTGATAGTGGGCGAGTGAGCTGCGAAAGAGTGGCATGGAAGCAAACCTCCGGGAGTGGTGACTGCCACTCCTGCCTGATTCCGGTGCCGTCGTGCGGCGCATTGAGACTGCTGCGTAGCTTCAAGACTCCGTGACAAGTGTACTCCATATGTGACACGACGATGCAGCCGGAAGCGGTGGGAAACGCGGAGTGATCGGGCAGTCTGCCCACCGGGTAGTTTCCCTTTGCCGAGAGTTTTCCTGGAAAATCTCTCGACTTTCTGAGAATCC
>JALXCG010000356.1 GCA_026991065.1 Gemmatimonadota bacterium
GCTATATTGCCACAGAAGCACCTGAAGGGGGGAATCTTCGCACTCAATCCCCGACCCGCGGCCCGCGCGTGCCCATTGCGTGCCCCTCTCCCTCTTCTCCTTGTTTAATGCACCGCCTTCGCCCCTTCCAGTGCCCCCGCTCACTCCATCGGGGCAGGAAGCGCTTCGCCCCTCCCCCTCCTCGCCGAACCCGCGTGTCGCCCAGCGGATCCGGCCTCGGCTCCAGGATGAGCACCGCCGCGCCGCCCCCAAACGGGTTCCAGAAAAACGGAGTGCCGAAGAGTCTCAAGACCTGACCCTTCCCGCTCCCCGTGGGTCAACTCCAATCGGCTGTCACCGGATCAATCCTCCGGCCCTGGCCGCCGCTCGCCCTGCCGCCCGCCCCTGCCTTGCAGGCTAATCGGTTCTGTCCACGGCGGATACGGAGTCGACCGCGCTTATTGCCAAGCGCGGCATTCCGCACGGCACGCCCCTTGCAGTCTCCTACCCGCGGAAGATCAGTTCACCAAGCAATAACTCAGGAGGCTTCGATTGTCATCACCAGCCACACCCCCCACCACTCCGCCGCGGGAGCCAACTCACCGCAACTCCCCGCACTCCGCTCCAGCCTCGGCCCCGGTGCGCTACAAGCACTCGCGCTACAACTGGCAATTCCAGTTCGCGAAAGAGGGGGATCACTATCTCTTCAACGGATTGTCGCGGGCTTTGGTGCGGCTGACCGAGGAGGAGTGGGCACGCTTCAATTCCATCCAATCTTCATCTCCCCACGGCGAACTCTCCCCACGCGAACTGGAAGAGTTCCAACGCGGCCATTTCCTGCTGCCGGAAGAGTTTGATGAGAGAGCGTATCTGCGCCATCTCTACAATCGCGAACGCTTCTCCAGCAACACTCTGCGTCTCACCGTCGCCCCGACCCTGCGTTGCAACCTGCGCTGCTTCTACTGCTTCGAAGGCAGCAAACCGGAACTCTCGATGACCGCCGACTGCGCCGACCAGATCGCCGCGGTGGTCGAGCGCTCGCTCCAAAGACACGCCCACCAACACGTGGTGGTGACCTGGTTCGGCGGCGAGCCGCTGCTGAATCTACCGATCATCGAACGCCTGAATCGCGCCCTGGTCGTGAGTTGTCGCGATCGAAACGCGCACTACAGTTCGCGCATCATCACCAACGCCACGCTGATGACGCCGGCCGCGCTTGCCAAACTTCGCGAAGGCAATCTGCGCTTCATCCAGATCACGTTGGACGGCTCCCGGGCCCTGCACAACAAGACCCGCGCCCTCCCGGGCCGGGCGAACTCCCTGGACCGGATCTTCGCCAACCTCGAAGCGTGTGCCGCAAACGGACTCCTGGATCGCCTCCAGATACACTTTCGAATCAATGTCTGGCGGGGCATGAACGACCCGACCGGCGTCGCCGATCTGTGGCGTGAAGTATCTCAGTCAGATTGGTATCAACAAGGGAATTGCTCAATCGGCTTCGGCACAATTCGCGATCACGACGGCACCAAGCCTGACCCTCTCAAGATCTCCTCAACGGAGTGGCAAGCGATTCGCAACGCAATGGGGGAAGTGCGAACACCGCCCGGCACCGCGAGTCTCCCCCAGGGCTTCTCACTCTGCGCTGCCGTATCCGCGCACTCTCTCGGCATCGGCCCCGCGGGTGAACTCGTGAAATGCTGGAACTCTTTCGGCCGCACCGACGAGTCGACGGGACACATTTCAGACCTTCTCTATCCGGACGCCAATCCACTGCCGCAACCGGGATGGCTGCAGTGGCT
>JALXCG010000357.1 GCA_026991065.1 Gemmatimonadota bacterium
CGTGGGGGCGGGGCGGAGCGCGCGAGAGCCTTGAAAGCGACATCATTCATCGCACGACACAGTCAACGCCCGGGAACGCAACCCATTGGACCCTCAACACTCTCGCGAGGGAACTGAAAGTATTCCAGTGGATGGTCCATCGGGTGTGGAAGGCGAATGGTCTCAAACCTCACCTTGTTCGAGCATTCGAGTCAAGCCGTGATCCCTGATTTGAAGGGAAACTCATTGACGTCGGTGGCGATGGCACGCGACTACAAGCGCTATGGGACGACAGCACTGTTGGCGGCAAGAGTCCCGGCGGAAGATCGACAAAGAAACACCACCGCGCTTCTTGCGGTTTTGTTGCGCCGAACAAGATTGCGGTCGGTTGCCCGCAACGGCTGAACTCGCTCAGGGTAGGTCAGGAGAGGAGCCGGTAGCATGAATCGCCACTCTTTTGCGCCCAAAACAAGTTCTTCCTGTCCTCTTGCGGCGCGAAATGGCCCGTACCCGGCCTTTGGTGATTCCCAGCGATACCAGGGAGCGAGTGACAAAAGTGGAAGCGTGTTGTCAGATAGTTGTTTGCGGATGATATCCGACGATACCACCAAGGAGCAGCAATGAAACAGGATCGCATCCGTGTGCTGATGATCGACGACGACGAACGTCTCTGCACCCGCTGCGCGGTGCGGCTGGCGGGCCGCTGTGAACTGCGCGCGGAGCACTCCCGCGCCGCCGGCTTGGCGGCCTGTCAGGGGTGGTCGCCCGATGTGGTGCTGCTCGACCTCTATTTGGAGGACGACGAGGGGTTCACCGCGGAGAGCGGCGAGCCCAGCGGTTTTCGTTTGCTGGAGGAGATCCAGGCCGAGCACCGCAACCTGCCGGTGATCATGCTCACCCGCGAACGCTCCCATACCCTCTCGCTGCGAGCTGGCAGGCAGGGCGCCTTCGACTACCTTTGTAAGCCGCCGGAGCAGGAAGAGCTTCTGCGGGCATTGCGTTTTGCTTACACACAGGCGCGACTGCGTGCGCAGCAAGCCGAGTTTCTGCGCGACGTCGGACGAGCCGTCGGTGAGATCGATGCGGAGCTGCAGCCGGCTCTTCTTCGTGTAATCGAAGCGGGCCGGGCGCTGCCCATGGGCGCCGACCACGAGGTGCAGGTGGACGTGCGTCTGATCGCGGCGACCAATCGCAACCTCGAGCAGGCCGTTGCCCAGGGCGCGTTTCGAGCGGATCTGTAATTCCGCTTGCGTCAATTGGAGATCCGGCTCCCCGCCTTGCGCGACCGCAGCGAGGACATCCTTCCTCTGGCGCACCTTTTCGTTGAAAGAGAGGCCCGCAGACAACGCAAGCGGATCCTGGGCCTGACGACTGCGGCCGAGACGCAACTGCAGAGCCAACCCTGGCCCGGCAACATCCGAGAGCTCAAACAGACGATTCTCCGGGCCGTACTCTTCTGCGACGGCAAGTGGATCACCCTCGCCGACCTGGCAACGACGACAGATCCGCGACATCCCACTTCCACGGTGGATTCGCTCGATATCACCGGCGCCTTCGACCACCCCCTGCCTGCCGCCAGTAAGGCCGTGACGGCTGCCTTTGAGTGTCGCTACGTCATCGCCAAGCTCGAAGCAGCGGATGGCAATGTCTCCCGTGCCGCGCAACTCGCCGGCATGGCACGGCCCGCCTTCCGCAAGGTGATGAAGCGTTGCGGAGTGAGCCGGGTGGAGTTTGTGGGGTCTTTTTAGACAGGGACAGAGCCCTCCGCCGCGGCCCCTCGGCCACACTCCGGGCGTGT
>JALXCG010000358.1 GCA_026991065.1 Gemmatimonadota bacterium
CCCCCTTCTCGCCGACCCGGCTCCCCGCTGGCGGAGTGGCGCTTTGGCTCCAGCTTGCGCCTCCCTCTCTGCAGGGACCGCTGCCGCCTTCGCTCTCCGGCCCGCCCGGAGGGGCTTTCGCCGGAGCGGGCGGGGACACACCCAAAGATGAGCCGAACGCGACCGCCGCCCGGGTGCCGCCGGTTCGGCCTGCAAGGAGAGCGGGCGATACGGCGGGTTGCTCCGCGCTCGCCTGCGCCCTCGGCGTCAGCACCGAGCCCCCCGGTGTCAAACCCGTCCGCTTGCGCACAAGAAACCGCGCGACACCCGCCTCCGGCGGAGCTTCAGGCAGGTCGAGGAACTGCCCGCAGCGGTTTCCACCACCGCAGCGAACTTGTCCGTCGCCGTCCAGCCTGTCGCCGTCTGGTCACCATCCGGCAACAGCCGACCCTCGGCACGCGCAGCCTTGCGCCAGTCGTACAGGGTCCCCGCTGAGATCCCTTCCTCCTCTGCAATCTCGCGGATGCTCCGGCTGTTCGGCGGCAGCATCTTCTTCAGTACGGCCTCTTTGCGCTCACTGGAATAACGCATTCTCTCCTCGATTCGCCCTCTCTGTAAGCGTTCAAAATAGCGCGTCTTCCCTCCCCCCATCCCCCGGGTGTAGAGTGCGGTCGTTGTCACCCACCAAGGAGGAACGATGCGCGGACGCAAACGCCGTCAGCGGCGGAGTCGAACGGAATGGAGTGAGTTGGTTGCGCAGCAGCAGGCCAGCGATCTATCTCAGCACGAGTTTTGCACCCAACATGGATTGAGTCGAAAGACATTCGGCAACTGGAAGCGCCGACTGGATAGGGAAGCCCCCAGCGAGGGCCTCGACTCACCCTGGCTTGAGGTCGCTCCGCCTCCGCAGGCTACAGTCTCGGCCTCGTGGGAGATCGAGCTGGATCTTGGCGATGGAGTGGTCTTACGGATGCGGCGGTAGATAATGCTGTTTCCTGAACTACAGCTTCGGATCTGGTTGTATCTGGAACCGACGGACATGCGGAAGTCCTATGATGGCCTCTCCTCTCTTGTTCGGACCAAGCTCGGTGAAAATCCCGCCGGCGGCCAGCTTTTTGTCTTTATCAATCGGCGCCGGACGCAGGTGAAGACTCTCTACTTCGACGGCAGCGGCTATTGCGTCTGGAGCAAGCGTCTGGAGCGCGGTACATTTCACGCAGATGTGTCTTCCGCTCAAGAAGTAAAACACCTGCTGACATGGGGTGATCTCAAGCTGATCCTGGACGGCATCGATCTGAAATCGATTCGGCGCCACAAGCGATATCGTGCTTTGCAAAGAGCGACAGTTGTGGCATAATCCGGACATGCAGAAAGCCACATCCTCAGCCGCTCTTGAGACAGCAGATCTCCTTGCAACAATTGAGATGTTGCAACGGGAACTCAAGGCGCTGCGTCACCAGCTTCAGTGGCTTCAACGGCAGGTATTTGGACGCAAGTCAGAGAAGCTGGTCTTCGAATCTCCCGATCAGCTTCGACTTGATTTTGGGGAAGAGAATGAAGCTCCGGAGCCTCCCGAGACTGAAACGATCTCCTGCGAACGACGCAAGAGGGGCAGAGGCGACAGTGTTACCGACCATGGCCTTCGATTCAGCAAGGATGTGCCGGTCAAAGTCATCGAGCTGTCGGCTCCGGAACTGTCGGGAGATAATAGCGATGAATATGAGGTAGTCGGAGAACAGATCACCCGGCGCCTCGCTCAGCGGCCCGCGAGTTATCTTGTTCTTGAGTATCATCGCC
>JALXCG010000359.1 GCA_026991065.1 Gemmatimonadota bacterium
AGATTGAGATAGGCCCCGGCGTGCCGCTCTCCCCGGATCAGTTCGAAATAGAGCCCGTGGTCACACACCGACCCTGCCTGCCGCACCTTGCCTTGGGTGAAACGGACAAAATCGGAATCCTCACCGGTGTAGGATGCGAGAAAGACCTCATCGCCTTCGAGGCGGGCCTGCAGATGGTCGGCCAAGGCGTCAAAAACCGCTCGTGTCCTCATTCCGCGCCTCCAAACACGTCCACCGCTGTGAAGAGACACGCCGGCGAAGCATGCCCCACGAAAATGCCCTGGTTGGGCTCCCCTTTGCCGCAGTTCGGCGTGCCCAATACCTGGTAAGTGGAGCGGTCGCCCACGCGCGCCAGGTTGCGCCAGAAAGTGGCGCTGATGCCGCGGTAGTTGGGCTTCTTGACTACTTGCGTGAGCCGGCCGTCTTCGATCAGTTGCCCCCACTCGCAACCGAACTGGAATTTGCGCCGCGAGTCGTCGATCGACCAGGAGCAGTTGGAGTGCATGTAGATTCCCCGCTCCACCGCGCCGATCAGCTCTTCGAAAGTGGAATCGCCCGGTTCCAGGTTGAGGTTGGCCATGCGATCGATCGGCGGCCGGTTCCAGGAGCAGGCGCGGGTGCAGGCCACGCCCGGCAGCCCGGAGCGCGCCTGCGAGGTGGTGCCGCCCAAGAGCCGTTCCAGCACTCCATTGCGGATGATGAACTGGCGCTCGGCCGGACGCCCCTCGTCGTCGAACGCATAGGAGGCGCCTTCGCCGACAACGGTTGGGTCGAAGGTGATGTTCAGCAGTTCGGAGCCGTATTGATAGCTGCCGACCATCTCTGGAGTGACGAAGGTAGTGCCGGCGTAGTTGCGCTCATCGCCGAGCACCCGATCCATCTCCAGCGGATGGCCGATCGATTCATGAATCTGCAGATACATCTGATCCGGCGCCAGCACCAGATCGCGCGTACCGCTGGGGCACTGCGGCGCCTCGACCAGTTGCAGCACCTCTTCGCGCATCTCCCGCGGGCTGGTGGCGAACTTAAAATAGTCCAGCACCTCCAGCCCCCCCTGGCGCACCCGGTCGAAGCCGAAGGAGCGGGAGACCGTGTCGCCGTGGGCGTTTGCCGCCACCCAGGCACCGGGAGAAATGCGTGTGATCCGCTGCGCGACCCGGCCGCCGTCGTTGGTGAGATAGAGCGTGTCGGTGCTGGTGTAGTCCAGCTCCGTTACCCGATCGACGATCCGCTCATCCCCCCCGAGATCCCGGCAGGCTTGCCGCAGAAGATCATATTTGGCGGCCATCGAGAGCCCCGACCAGGCCTTCTCTTCGACCGTTACATAGGAACCGCGGGGGTGCCCGTAGTCGATCTTGGAATAGTCGAAGACCGAATAGGCTGCTGCCGCCCGCGCCCACTCGCGAGCCCGCTCGAACGCATCTCGCAGCCCCGCCCGCGAGAGGTCGTGGGTGGCCGCGTAGCCCATGCCGGCGCCTTCGATGATCGTCACCATTGCCCCGTGGGACTTGGACAATACGGGAGCGGCCGGCACGTCGCGCTGGACGACCAGGGTTTCGTTGCGGCTCTCCACCACCCGCAACGAGCAGAAGTCGACCGCCGGCAGGAGCTGCCGGAAAGCCTCTTCGATCTGGAGAAACATCTTGAACTCTCCGAAGTAATGTACAGTGCAAAAACCTATGATATCAGAATTCGACCGGGCGGCGCGCGCACTCCAAACAGAATCGATTCCCCAAAAGATGAACAACCCCACTCTTCAGAACCGCATCAGAGT
>JALXCG010000360.1 GCA_026991065.1 Gemmatimonadota bacterium
CGAGCAGTGCGCCGGGCGATCAGTCGCGGCGGTGCATGAAAAAAAGGATCGGGTGAGCGGTGCAAGGAGCCGCTTACTCCCAGCAGTCGCCGCCTTTGCCGACATAGAAGTCACCCTCATCAAGCAAGGTGGAATCCTGCGCGTAGACGCTCCCAATCAGGTGATACTCACCCTCCGGCGCGGAGGCGTCGAGCGAGAGTTGGACGGTGGCCAGAATCTGCTGCCCGTGCGGTGGAAGGGCGACATCTTCGTAGCGCGATACTTCGACCCAGCGGTTGCCGGAGGGGAGCAGGGCGTTGCCGATGATGTCCACAGTCTGGGGGGTGTCGCTGTTGTTGCGCAGGGTCGCGGCGAACTGGAAACTGCCGCCGACCGGGGGCACGCACTCGGGCTGAGTGCGAGGGGCCAGGATCAGTTCCACCGGGGGCAGAGGGCGGTTGCCGATCTGCAGAGCGACATTCTTGCTTTTATCGAAGTAGTTGCCGTGGATCCAGCCGGCCACTGCCGCATCGCCGTTGCCCGAGACCGCCACCGCAACGCCGCGCTCGTCGCTTCGAACGTAGTCGTTCCAGGTCTCGCTCCAGATGATTTCGCCATCGGGTGCGTAACGCACGGTGTGAATGGCATCCTGCTGCTGGGCGTCGGGCCAGGTGTTGCCGGTGACCACGACGCCGCCTTCGGGGTGGAGAGCGAGGGCGTAGGCCATCTCGAAATCATTGGCGCTGCCGGGCTGGACGTCGGACCAGAGAAGTTCGCCGGCACTGGAGAGTTTGATCACGGTGAAGTCTGAATCACTGGTTGCGGTTTCGGAACCGCCGGCGACATACACTTCACCGCTCTCGGTGACCACCATGTCGTTGACCCAGGCCAGGGCGTCGGGGTCACGGGTGAACTCGGTCGCCCAGAGCAGGGTACCGCCGGGCGCGTATTTGCGCACCACCCACCAGAAGCCGCGGTCGATGGCGCCCACCGTGAGACCGACGTAGGTGTTGTCGGCGGCATCGACCGCGACCTTATCCGGCCCGCCCCAGAGCGACTCCCGGATCTCCCAGACCGGGGTTGCGGTGGTGGGATCGAGGCTCGCCAGGTAAAAGTCGCCGTCGCCGACTTCACCAACAAAGCGCAGGTTGCCGTCGCGTCCCATGGCGACGTCGTCAGCAGAACTGCCCCGGTCCGCCGGTTGCGGCCGGAAGATCCACTCTGCCTCGCCGTCGGCGGAATACTTGTAGAGGGCGCCCTCCGCCCATAAGCCCGGATCGAATCTGCCGAGGCCATAGATGTTGCCCGCGGCATCGCAGATCCCCGTGGTGAGGTATTCGTGGCTCCAGTGGCTGGGGTTGTTGTAGATCGCCGACCAGAACAGATTGCCGGCTGTGTCGAACTTAAAGATGGCGACATCGGTGTTGGTGAGGGTGCCGTTGGCGCTGCCGAGAACGAAGAGGTGCTGGTCACCGTCCCAGGCCAGGGCCCGGCCTTGTTCCGACTCGTGCTGGGGACCATCCCAGGTGCGCACCCAGAGGACTTTGCCTGCGCGGTCGTATTTGATCAGGAGGAGATCGCGCTGCTGGCCCGGGCCGTCGGATACATCGCCGGTCATGTAGACGTTGCCGTCGGCGTCGGTGGTGATGGCGTAGGGTTGGCTTTCCCCGCTGCGGTGGTAGGGGCGAACCCAGTCGACCGGGGCGTTGGCGCAGGTGGCGGCGGAGAGCAGGGGGAGGAGAGAAGCGAAGATGGGCATGGGAAGACTCCGGAAATAGAACACTGAACTATAGCG
>JALXCG010000361.1 GCA_026991065.1 Gemmatimonadota bacterium
AGAGCAGCGGCAGGCGGGCGTGAGAAAAAGAGTGGTTGCCCAGCTCGTGGCCGGCGGCGGCGATCTCCCGCACCAGCGCTGGATGGCGGGCGGCCTCGCGTCCCAGCAGAAAGAAAGTCGCGCGCAGCCGGTGGCGCGCCAGAATCTCCAGCAGCGCCGGGGTCTGCCGTGGATCGGGGCCATCGTCGAAGCTGAGGGCGAAGCGGGTGCGCTCGTCGCGCGGGCCGCGCCAGTGAACATGATCGAAGCCCCACTCCCAGAGCAGCGGGCGGGTTACCCGGCAAGCGGCCAGGCCGTAGCCGGTGGCGGCCAGGGCGGCGACCGCGCCATGGGCAAGGGGGCCGCTCACGAAGTGCCCCTGCGGTAGCGCCCAAGGCCCAGCGAGAAGCGCACATTTTCCAGCGCCACCCGCGCGCTCGGCGGCTTCACCAGCAGCAGCTTCTGGGTATAGCAGTTGTTCCAGCAGCCGGGGCAGTCGGCATATTCGCGCAGCCGCTCGGTATAGGCGGGACCGGCAAAGATCGCCGCCAGATCCTGCCGCAGCGCGTTGCCGATCGGTTTGCCCTTGCAGAGATACACATCGCCGTTCTCGCGAATCAGCAGCCGACTGGCGAGCACGGGCGCGTCCAGGTAGGGGCAGCGGCGCGGCATCTCACCGGCCAGATAGGTGGGCAGACCGCGCAGCATCTCCGGCAGGGTCATCAGCTCGGGCCGCCGCAGCAGGTCGGCGATCACGCCGCGCAGCTCGGCATCGTCCTCCAGAAAGAGGTCGTTGTCACGCCGGGTGTGGCGGGTCAGGTTGTGATAGGAGCCGATCGAGGAGCGCCAGCCGCGGCTCTTCACCGCCTCCAGAATCTGTGGGATCTGGCGCAGATTGCGGCGGTTGAGCACGGTGTTGACATAGAGCACCGAGGGGGAGCCGCTGGCGGCCTTGATCTCGCTCAGCATCTCCATGTGGCGCAGCACCCGCGCGCTCACGCCGCTGCCGCCGCGCAGATCGTCGCCGAGATCGTCGAGGCCGTCGATCGAGGTCTGCACATTGACCCCCATCCGCACCCCGGCGCCGATCCGCTCGCGGATCAGCTCCTCCCGGTTGTCGAGATTGGTGTTGACCGTGCAGGCCAGGGGGAAGGTGCGCAGCGCCTCTTCGAAGATCGCCGGCAGATCGGGATGCAGTGAGGGTTCCCCGCCGGAGATGAACCCGGCGGCGGCGCCATACTGCCGCAGGTTGGCCGCCAGGCGCCGAAACTGCTCCAGGGAGATCGTTTCCGCCGGCACCGCGCCCCACGGAATGGCGCATTGGCGGCAGCGCTGCGAGCAGAGCCGGGTCAGCCGCACCTCGGTGGCGCTGTTGGCCGGGCGGCGGGCGGCCACGCTGCGGAGAATCCGCCGCGCCGCGCCAAGCCGGGTCAGCCGCGCCGGGGCGTTGCGCACCCACTGCGGCTCGGGCTCCGCCGGGCCGGCTGCTTCCGGCGGCGCGGTGCCGGCGCGCTCCAGCGCCAGGGCGCGCGCGACCTCCGCCGTGTGGGTCGCGGCGCGGCGCTCGCTCTCTTCCCGCGCCGCCGCGGCGCGCAGCTCAGGCGGCACGGCGGGGGCTCTCCGCCAACTGCGAGCGACTGCCGTGGATGCGCCCCTTCCACACCACCTTGCCGAAGAGCGAAACCGGCCCCATGAAGACGATATAGGGCAGGTGGAGCAGCGCCCAGAGCGGGAAATAGCGCAGCAGGTCGCGGCGCTGAAAGCGCTCCGCGGCGCGCGCCAGAAGCGCGTAT
>JALXCG010000362.1 GCA_026991065.1 Gemmatimonadota bacterium
GCCCGCTCCGGCGCGCGGTCGCGGGCAGGGCGGGCAACGTGCGGGCGATTGGCTCATCTTCCGGTTTTCGCCGCCTGGGGGACCGCGGTAGCGAACGATGAGCCGAAGCCTGAGCCGCTCAGTTGCGGCGGGTTCGGCCGGGAGAGGAGGTGGATCCAAGCCAACCTGCACCGCTGCGAGGGCCGCGGCGGTCCGGAGGCGCGCCCGGGGGAGCACAAGAAAAAAGATCCGAATCGATTCCAGTCAGTCCACCGGGCCGATCTCGGCCAACACTTCGTCCAACTCTGCCGCATCCAGCCCCTTGGAGTTGGCGCGCAGTTCCGCTTCGAAGCTCTCGGCGTCGAGCGCGCACTCCGGCGACCACAACTCGGTGGCCACGCAGTGCGGATGAATGTTCACATTGGCGCGGCGCACCTGGCCAAAAACATCCACCTCGCGCGCCAGAATGACCCGCCACGAATCCTTGGCGATCAACTCACCGCACCGTTTGCATTTCGAGCGACCA
Organism: Gemmatimonadota bacterium; assembly: GCA_026991065.1. Lineage (GTDB taxonomy): Bacteria > JALXCG01. Next base: position 506 of record JALXCG010000362.1, read on the forward strand.
GTCTTGGCCCGCTCCGCCCAGGGCGGCGTGCGCCGCTCGCTCTTGCGCTTCTCGACGGCCGCGCGCAGTTTCTGCAACTCGGCCAAGGGCGGCACCTTCACGCCATCATCCCACGCCTGCTCGGCATAGGCCGCGGCCACATCATCGCTCTTGTGGGCGGCGGCGCATTTCAGGTGGTGCCACAGATAGCCGGTGCCGTAGGGGCCCTCCAGGAGGATGCCCAGGCGCAACACGCCCTTGTCGATCTTGCGCCGGCAGGTGCGGCACTTGGAGCGCGAAGAGCGGGCGGCTTCGATCCGGTGGGGTGGCAACTCCGGTGTTTCGGGGGTGTCTGCGGTATCCTTCATCTGATTCATCTCTTCTTGGGGGAGGTTGCGATTGGTCGGCCGGGAGCCTGGCGCGATTCTAGCCGCGGATGGAGCGCCGATCCACTCTTGCAAGAGGCGCGCGTGATACTCTGGCCGCATGCTGCTTGCCGCCCTCGTGGTCGCCGAGACCCGTGCCTGGCCGAACCGTTTTGTTGCGCCGGGCCCGCGCAACCGCCGGCTGGGGCTGCCGCTCTACCATGCCGCCCAGCTCCTTTTCGGGCTGGCGATCACCTATTGAGAGGAATCCGCGGCGCGGTCGAAGGCGGCCGTCAGATCGTACGCCTTGAGTTTCCGATCCAGGGTCGGCCGACTGATGCCGAGCGCCGCGCAGAGACGCCCCTTGTTGGTGCCGATCCGGCGGATCGCGTGGGCGATCGCGCGCCGCTCCACTTCGCGCAGGGAGAGCACCGGGGAATCCTCGCCCAGTTCCAGCGGCCCGCCGGTTGCGGGCAGTGGAATCAACGCCTCGTCCAGCACCTCGTCGCTGGAGAGGGCCACCGCGCTGGTGAGCAGGTTTTCCAGTTCGCGCACGTTGCCTTTCCAGGGCAGTTGCTGCAACCGCTCCATCACCGGGCGCGGGACGATGGTCACGCGGCGGCCGATCTGCTGGTTGATGCGATGCAGCAGATGCTCGACCAGAAGCGGAATGTCCTCGGTGCGCGCGCGCAGCGGCGGCACTTCAATGGTCACCACGTTGAGCCGGTAGTAGAGATCCTCGCGGATCTCGCCGCGCTCCGCGGCGCTGCGCAGGTCTTTGTTGGTGGCGGCGATGATTCGGGCCTCGACCGGCCGCGCTTTGGTTCCGCCGACCGGCACCACCTCGCGCTCCTGCAGAACACGCAGCAGTTTGGCCTGCAGGGGCGCGGACAACTCCCCGATTTCGTCGAGAAAGAGGGTGCCTTTGCCGGCGGCGATGAACTTGCCCTCGGTTGCGACATGGGCGCCGGTGAATGAGCCGCGAAGATGCCCGAACAGCTCCGACTCGAGCAGGGTTCCCACCAGGGCGGAGCAGTTGACAGCAATGAACGGTGCGTCGGGGGTCGAGTGCTCATGGATCGCCCGGGCGATCAGCTCTTTGCCGGTGCCGCTCTCGCCCAGGATCAGGACGGTGGCCCGCGACTGCGCGGCCAGACCGATGGTCTTGTAGATCTCGCGCATGGCGCGCGATTTGCCCACCAGCCCCCGCTCCACCAGGCCGTCCGACTCCATGCGCACGCTGTCGGCGCGTGAGCTGCTGCGCATCGCCTGCAGCGCTTTGTCGATCGCCGCGCGCAGTTCGGAGATATCGATCGGTTTGTGAATATAGTCGGCCGCGCCCCATTTCATGGCGTGAACCGTGGTGTCCATGTCGGAGAAGGCGGTGACCATGATCACGGTCGGCGCCGGATCGTGGGCGCGCAGTTCGGTCAACAGGTCCAACCCCGATTCCGCCCCCAGGCGGATATCCAGAATCACGATCTGCGGGGCGAACTCGCGCTGGATGCGCAGCGCGTCGTCGCGGCAGCCGGCGAGCGCCACGGCGAAGCCCTCCTCTTCGAGATAGAGTTCCAGGCTTTCCCTGATCGAACGGTCATCGTCAACCACCAAAATGCGCCCGCTCATGCTGCATCTCCCAGCGGCAAAACAATTGTCATCGTCGTCCCCGCGCCGCGTCGGCTCTCTACCTCTATGCGCCCGTGATGCGCTTCGACCACCTTCCAGGCGATCGCCAGCCCCAACCCCGTGCCCTCCGCGCGCGTGGTGTAGAAGGGGGCAAAGAGCTGCTGCTGGACCGCCTGGTCCATGCCGATGCCGGTGTCCCGAACGTGGAGCAGCGCTTCATTCGCGGCCGCTGACCGCTCCACGTCGATGGTGAGTATCCGCGAAGCGCTCTCGCTCATCGCTTCGATCGCGTTCAGGCAGAGGTTCAGCAGCACGCGACCAAGACGCTCCGGATCGCCCAGGGTGGTCAATTGCGCATCACCGTCGATCCGCACCTCCACGCCGCGCTGCTCCGCCATGTCCGCCAGCAGCGCAACCGTGGCCCGCGCCAGCTCCAGCAGCGCGACCGGCACCCGCTCGCGGGCGGCGGTGCGCGAAAAGTCGAGCATCTCGCGCAGGAGCCTCTCCAGGTTGGCGATCTCCCGCAGCGCGATCTCCAGACGGCGCCCATCGTTGCCGCTCAAGCTCTGGCGCTGGGAGAGAATCTGCAGGCTCATCTTGATGGAGGAGAGAGGATTGCGAATCTCATGGGCGATCGCGGTGGTCATCTGCCCCAGGGCCGCCAGGCGCTTCGACTCTTCGAGCTGTCGCTCCAGCCGGCGGCGCTCGGTCACGCTCTTGGTGTATTCGACGATTCCGATCACCTCCCCCTCTTCATCCGGGATCGGGTAGATGTGGTGCTCGTAGATCTCGCCGCTCACCGGATCCTGCTGCTCCATCCAACTGGCCCGGCCGCTCTCGAAGGTGGCCCGCGCGGGGCAGTCGTCGCACGGGTCACTGCGCCCAAAAAGCGCGCCGTAACAGGTCATGCCCACCAACTGGGTGCGCGTGCGACCGGTTTTTTGCGCCAGGGCGTGGTTGGCTTCGCCGATGCGCAACTGCCGATCCTGAATCGAGAGGAGGTCGGTGATCCCCTGAAACACTCCCTCGAAGCGCCGCCGCGCCTGATCCATCGTCTCCGCTTGCGCTTCCAGAGCGGTCTCCCGATCGCGAATCGCCCCCGCCATCTCGTTCACCGCGGTGGCCAGGGTGGCGAGTTCTCCGGCACCGCCGGCCGGCAGACGCTGCGCGTAATCCCCGCGCCCGATCCGCTCAATAACGCCCACCATCCGCTGCAGAGGCGCCAAAGCGACCACCACACCGGTCAGGAGCAGAAAGCCGATCAGAAGTGCCACCGCCCACAGCCCGCGGGCCGCGCGATTGGCGTGCACGTGCTCCTTTACCCCCGCCTCGATGCCGCGCTCGGCCAGACCATGAACCCGCTCCTGGAAGAGGTCGAGCGACGCCATCAGGCCATCAACCTCATGCTCGAACTGAGCCCGCGCCCGGCGCAACTCGGCGTCGCTCAGACGGTCGTTCATGAGCGCCGACTTGCCATTGTGGACGCACAAAGTACAGCGCGTCTGAATCTCTTCAAAGGTGGCCTTAAGTGATTTTATCGTATCCGCTTCCGCGGTTCCCAAAACGCTGGACTCGGCCCGATCCAGGCGTTTCTGGGCATTCCCGAGGACTCCTCCCAGCTCCGTGCCCAGCTTCTGGTAAGCGCTGATGTAGCGGGGGTGACGGTCATCCTCCAGATACTCGAGAAAAACCATCTTCTGCTGCACATGGAGTCGCCGCATCTCGTGCAGATCGCCGTACAGCCCCAAATAGACATCCGCCGCGGTCTGAAACTGCCGCTGCATCTCGGCCATGCGGTTCAGAGTCAGCAGCGACGCCGCGCCCACGACCAGAAGCAGCGCCGCCATTCCGAGAATGATGCGGCCCGCGAGCGATTCGCGCGGAACCCGCAAGAGACGCCGCAACCGGCTTCCCCATGACTTTACAACTCTTTGATTCATAATTGGTTGCCGAGATTGTGAAGGAGTTCCCATGGTAGGTTCGACGACCGCCGGCGTCAAGCAACGCGGGCCGTCCCCGATCCACCATCGAGGCCCCATCTGCGGCGTTGGCAGCGGGTCGAAGTGCCGGTGGTGGACACTTTTGAAACTGGCACGAAATCTGCAGCAGATGCAGGTTGCCCACGCGGAACCCGATCGAGTCGGCCACTGGTCAGGATTCCGCGGACGCTCCCAGGCAAAAGTTTTGGGGGAGTGAGTTCGATTTCATCGTGAACCACGAAGGTACGAGAAGGCAAACCGACCCCAGCGAACTCATTCCCCTCTGAGTTCGACCGTGTGCCGAGTGAGAGAGCCCCCGCTTCCGGGTGACTTGGACACGGTCCGATGCGACGCCGGCCCCCCCTCCCTGGCCGGCGTCGCTACGTTCAGGTCAAGCGTCAGCGGTGCAGCGCGATCACGCACTCCACATGCGGTGTGTGGGGGAAGAGGTCCACCGGCTGAGCCTCTTCGGGTACGTAGCCGGCAGCGACCAGGAGAGCGAGGTCGCGCGCCAGAGTCGAGGGATTGCAGGAGACATGAACAATCCGCTGCGGCGCCAGCTCGATCAGGGACCGCAAGAACTTCGGGTGGTTGCCGGCGCGCGGCGGATCCAGAACCACCACATCCGGCCGGCCGTGGCGGCGCACCGCGTTGGCCAATGTTCCGCGCACGTCGCCGGCGCTGAAAGCGGCATTGTGGATCTTGTTGCGCGCGGCATTCTGCCGGGCATTGGCGATCGCCGCCTCGCTCAGTTCCAACCCCACCACCTTGGCCGCCCGGCGGGCCAGAAAAAGCGCAATCGTGCCGGTCCCGCAGTAGAGATCGAAGAGCACTTTCCCCCGCAGATCGCCGGCGCGTTTCTCCACTTCGCCGTAGAGCACCTCGGCCGCGCGCGTGTTGGGTTGAAAAAAGGCGCTCGGGGCGATCTCGAACTCCAGATCTCCCAGACGTTCCAGAATGTGCCCGCGGCCCTGCAGCAGATGAATCTCGTCCAGGATCACGGCGGAGGCGGGGCGGGGCGCGATGCCGTTGAGCAGGGAGTCGACATCGGGGAACTGCTTGCGAATCGCCTCCGCCCAGCCCGCGGCGATTTCGGCGTCGCGGTACGCGGTCACCAGATTGACCATGATCTCGCCACTGTGCCGGCCGGTGCGAATCACCAGGAAGCGCCAGTATCCCTGCCGCGAACGGGTGTCGTAGGCCGACACTCCGGAAGCGCGGGCAAACTCCCGGGTGGTCTCCAGAACGGCGTTGGCGCGCGGATCCTGGATGTGGCACGACGCGATCTCGATCACCTTGTCGAAGACGCGCGGCACATGCAGACCCAGCGCCGCGCCGACCGCGCCGTCCACGCCACTGTTCAGCTCCTCCGGCCGCAGCCAGCGGCGCCGCGCGAACGAGAACTCCATCTTGTTGCGATAGTGCCAGACATCCGGAGAGGGCAGGCACGGCGCGACGGCCAGCTCCTCCAGGCCGCCGATGCGCTGCAGCGGGTCGCCCACCAGCGCTCGCTTCTGCTCCAACTGGGCGCTGTAGTCAAGCGTCTGAAAGGCGCAGCCCCCGCAACTGCCGAAATCCGCGCAGGGCGCCGCAACGCGTTGTGGCGAGGGCTCCAGCACCTCCAGCACACGGGCCTCGCCATGGCTGCTGCGCGAGCGCGTAACCATCGCGCGCACCCGATCACCGGGAACGCCCCCTTTCACAAAAACCACATATTTGCCGGCGCGCGCCACGGTCCGTCCCTTGTCGGCAATCATTCCCAGGACAAGCTCAATCTCTTCTCCCTTGCGCGGCCGCCGCTGGAGTTCTGTTTC
>JALXCG010000363.1 GCA_026991065.1 Gemmatimonadota bacterium
ATGTTGCTGCGGCAAGCCCTGGAACGAGCCGGGGGCAACATCGCCGCGGCGGCCCGCGCGCTCGGCCTGGACCGCTCCAATCTGCACCGCCGTCTGCGCCGCTTGGGATTGGACGCCCGGAGCGTGTCGCTGTGACAACGGCGCCGTGTCGGTGCGACCCCGCGGCCTGTTCGGCGTCTCCAATCCGCCGCCCGTCGGGCTTTGACGGGTCTCACTCGTCCATTTGTAATGCATTGGTGAGAAAAGAGTTATGATGAATCCCCGGGGTTGTTCCAGAACCTCGCCTGAAAGGCACGCGGCTTGCTGTGTGGTGCCCGTCGAAGGCGCACACAAGCCCCGGGTCTCCACCCCGTGCGCGGATGGTTGTCGATGATGCGGCGGATTCGGGGCGGGCTGGAATGGGCACCGGTTTGCGCGCGGGTGCCGCTCGGTGACGGCGGCGACCGCGCTCCGGCCCCTGGAAGGAGCATCATGAGCGAAACTCTGCTTCGGTCGGTTCTCTGGTTCATCCTCTATTGTGTTCTTCCTCTCCTCGGGGTCCCCTGCGGCGGCACGGCCTTCGCCGATGACCCCCATGATGATTCCACGGTGCTCCTCATCTACGACGACGATGATCGGGCCCGGGAGATCGAGTTCAGCTATGCGGACCACGGCTATGACCGGGTTGCTCTGGTCGCCGATTTCAACGACTGGGAGCCGCAGCCGATGCAGCTCGATGGCGATCGTTGGACCCTCAATGTCCCGCTCGCCCCGGGGCGCTATTTCTATCGCTTCGTGGTCGTTGCCGGAGACGACAGTTTTGATGCGATCGATCCGAACAACCCCGAGGTCAAGAAGGGGGAGGAGCACGGCTGGGGTTCCTTGCTGGATGTGCCCGAAGAGGACGCGGAGGATGCGGAGGACGCGGAGGACGCGGACGGGGAGCAGGTATGGATCGTGTGGTCGAGTTCGCGGAAGAACCGGAGCGCGCGGCTGGCGGAGCGGGAGCTGGATCGGGATGGCCCGGAGGAGTCTTTGTGGCTCGGCTACCAGCGGGTGGATGGATTGAGCCTGGGCGCAGCCTGGCGCCACATTGGAGAGGGCGGAATCGCGCCCTCCTCGCAGGTCAACGCCTCCTACGGATTTCTGCGCAAGGCCTGGACGCTGGGGCTTACGGTTCTGCAGCCGCTGCTGCCCCGGCAGCCGCTGTGGCTGCGCTTCACGCTGCACCACGGCACCGATTACACCGACCGCACCGGGGTGGGCGATCTGGAGAACACCCTGGCGGCGGTCTTCACCGCGAATGACTATCGCGACTATTTCCAGCGCGACGGTGGGAGTCTGAGCCTGGTTTACCGGTCCGGGCGGTGGCTGCGGGCGGAGGCCGGTGCCGCCGGCGATCGATACCTGTCGCTGCCGCGCAGCGCCGATTGGAGTTGGGGACGGGGCGCGTTTCTTGCCAATCCGGCGATCGACGAGGGACGGATGCAGCGGTTTTTCGGTCGGCTCCATCTGGGCGCATCGGTGTTTCAGATCGACCTGGAATTGGAGCAGAGCGAACCGGATCTGTCCGGCGGCGATTTCGATTTTACCGCGGTGACCGTGGAGCAGAACACGCACATCGATCTGAATGACGCCCAGTATTTTCATCTCCGGCTGCGGGGGGGCGACACCTTGACCGGCGTGCTGCCCCGCCAGCGGCGTTTTCTTCTCGGCGGTTTCGGCACGGTTCGCGGCTACCCTTACCAGTCGCTGCTGGTCCCTGTGGATGCGGCCGGACCCGACGCCGG
>JALXCG010000364.1 GCA_026991065.1 Gemmatimonadota bacterium
CCCAGCCGGCGCACAATCTCTTCGGCATGCGCGGTCAGAATCTCCAGTTCAGCATAGGACTGCTCGGGCGCCACAAAGCGGTAGATCTCCACTTTGTTGAACTGATGGGTGCGAATCAGACCGCGCTCAGTTGCGCCGTGCGCCCCGGCTTCACGCCGAAAGCAGGGCGTGTAGGCGCAGTAGCAATGGGGCAGCGCATCCTCCTCCAGCATCTCCCCCCGGTGCAGCCCGGTAAGCGGCACCTCCGCGGTGGGAATCAGATAGAGGTCATCATCCGCGCAGCGGTAAACCTGATCCGCGAACTTGGGCAACTGCCCCGAGGCGGTAAGGGTTTCGCTGTTGGCTACGAAAGGTGGCAGAATGAACTCATAGCCGAACTCGCCCACATGCACGTCGATCATGAACTGCAACAGGGCCCATTCCAGGCGCGCGCCCCAGCCACGAAAGAGACCAAAACGGGAGCCCGCCAGACGCGCACCACGCTCCATATCGAGAAGCCCCAGGCGCGTCGCGATCTGGAGATGGTTCTCACCGGTCGCCGACCGCGGAGCCACGCCCTCCTCCCGTAGAACCGTCCCCTGGCTCAGGTCATTGCCCGGTGTTACGTCCCGATGAGGAAGATTGGGGAGTTCCGCGACGCGGGCTTCGATCGCCGCCGTCACTTCGGCAAGACGCGCTTCCGCCACCGCCAGAGTCTGCCCCAGCGCACGCATCGATTGGATCAGTTCCTGAGCCTCTTCGCCGGCCTTCTTGCGCCGGCCGACCTCGCGCGACACCTCATTCTTGCGTGCCTTGGTCCGCTCAACGCTCTGCAGGAGTTCACGCCTTTCGCGGTCCAGGTCACGAATCTCGCTCAGATCTATGTCGGGTGCGCGTCTCCGCAAGCGCGCTTCAATCTCTTCCGGGTTGGCTCGAATTGCCTTGATGTCCAACATGACTCATATCCAGTGGGCAGCGAGAACATGACTTCCAGCGCCGAGCAATGCCCCATTCCGGCACTGACCGCGAGGCGGGATCGCAACCAGACACCGATCGCCGACCGGCCTCTGCCATCGGCAGGCTACGCGAGGGACAACGGAGATTCAATCTTGGCGCAGAGATGCCCCGATTTCCATGGGGCAGTTGAGATGGCTCGCGGGCCTGGCATGGGCTTCCGAGCCCCGGACTCAGGCCCGTTTAGAGATCGAGGCGCTGCGTCCGCGGGACGGCTGGTTGCCTTTCAAGGATGTGGCGACGCAGAGATCGGAGCAGGGAGGAGTGCGGGGCGACGTGAAGACAATGGGCGACAGGCTCCCAAATTCGGCTTGATCACCACCGCCGTGAATGAGACAGTGATTGGTCGTCTATCCACCCAACTCTATTCAGGACAAATCGCGCATGAATCGGGAAGAGATCGATCGCCGGACCGCTGAACTGTTGGATCGCTACGGCTTTGATCATGAAACATTTGCCAAGCTTCGCAATCGGCTTCGGCGGGGCGAACTCTCTCCCGCCTCAAACACGGTCCGCGGTCGCGTGACGCCGCCCAGGGGCGAAGACGTCGTCCTCCTCCCCACGCCCGAAGACGCCGAGTTTGCGCAGGCGATGGAGCAGGGTGTCGCCGCTCTGCGGAAGGGGCAGATTGCCGCGGCCATTCTGAATGGCGGCATGGCCACGCGTTTCGGCGGAGTCGTCAAGGGCACGGTGGAGGCGGTCGATGGGAAGAGCTTTCTCGAGCTGAAACTGCTTGAGATGCACCGCCTCGCGAATGCCCTTGGGACCTCGATCCCGACCCTGATCATGAACAGCTTTGCGACCGATACCACCACGCGCACCTTTATTGACGCCTTGCGCGACCGCTCCCCCTCCCTGCCTCAGCCGCACTTCTTCACCCAAGGGATCTCCCTCCGGCTCTGTCCTGATGGCTCGATCTTCCGCGATGCCCAAGGCAATCCTTCTCCCTATGCACCCGGACATGGCGATTTCCCCTGGGCGCTGCGGACCTCGGGAGAACTCGATCGCCTGCGACAGGCCGGGGTGCGCTGGATCACTCTCTCCAATGTCGACAATCTGGGAGCGCGTGTCGATCCCACGGTCATCGGCATGCACATACTCAGTGGCAAAGCGATCACGGTGGAGGTGGTAAAACGCCATGCCGGAGACACCGGCGGCGCTCCGGCCCGCGTGAATGACCGACTGACGCTCCTCGAGGGATTCCGCTTCCCGGCCGACTTCGATGCCACCCAGATCCCTGTTTTCAACACCAACACGTTTGTTTTCGACCTTGAGATCCTGGCGGAACCCGCCCCACTGACCTGGTTCTTCGTGGAGAAAACGGTCGATGGTCGCCCGGCGGTTCAACTCGAACGTTTGATTGGGGAACTGCCCAGTTTTCATCCCGCGCAGTTCCTTGAAGTCCCGCGCGAGGGGCCACGCGGTCGTTTCTTCCCGATCAAAACACCGGCGGATCTCGAAACCACCCGCGACGCCCTGAAAACCATGCTGGCCGCACCCGTGGTCAATCCCTAATCCAAAAGACCATTCGCCGGGATCAGCGTGCCGCCGGCGGGACCAATCCGATCTTGCGATAGACTTTGGAGAGCGTTCGCCGCGCGCGACGGTAGGCACTTTCGGCGCCTTGTGCAAGAATCCCCTCCAGCACTTTCTTGTCGGCCATTACAGCGTCGTAGCGAGTTTGAATCGGTCGCAGCGCCTCAATGATGACCTCGGCCGTCTCCTCCTTGAGGGCTGAATAGAGCCGCCCGGCAAAATGAGCCTCCAGAGCGGGAATCGACTCACCTGAAAGAGCGGAGTGGATGGTGAGAAGATTGGCGACCCCCGGCTTCTTCTCCGGATCGAACCGAATCTCTTTCTCGGAATCGGTCACGGCGCGGCGCAGTTTCGCCCGCACCACATCGGGTTTGTCCAGCAACGCGATCAAGCTGTTCAGGTTCTCATCCGACTTGGACATCTTGCTGGAAGGGTCCTGCAGGCTCATGATTCGCGCACCGGTTCCCGGGATAAAGGGTTCCGGCATGGTGAACGTCTCGGAGTAGCGCTGGTTGAATCGACCGGCGATGTCCCGGGCCAATTCCAGGTGCTGCTTCTGATCGGCGCCGACCGGAACTGCGTTGGCCTGGTAAAGCAGAATGTCGGCGGCCATGAGGATCGGATAGGTAAAGAGCCCCGCATTGATATTGCTTGCATGACGCTGGGACTTGTCCTTGAACTGAGTCATGCGATTCAATTCACCCATATAGGTGAGGGTGCTGAGAACCCAGGCCAGTTCCGCGTGCTGCGGCACATGGGACTGCATCACAATCGTGCTGCGCTCCGGGTCGATCCCACACGCCACATATTGAGCGACGAAGGAGAGACAGCGTCGGCGCAGTTCAGCCGGCACTTGCTGCACGGTGAGGGCATGCAGATCCACAACCAGGAAGATGCAGTCATGCGTCTCCTGCATGGCCACCCAGTTCTTGATCGCCCCGAGATAGTTGCCGATACACAGGTGACCGGAAGGCTGGATGCCGGAAAGCACAACAGGCAATGAACTCTTGGACACGAAGAACTCCCTACCGGACGACTAGGTTCCGGCCTCAACAACCCGCGGGCGGAAAAAGATTGTGGCGAACTGACCCTTGTGGCGTCGACGTCGACCGCGAAGAGTCAGGTGCGGCTCGCGCAGTATAGCGGCTCCCCCCACCGGAACATCAACCGCGATCACAGCACCGCGGCGCAGGTCGACTCTGCGCGGCCGCCGCGCGGCGCTCCAGGCGCGCCAGTCGATGACGCAGCGCCGCCTCAGATTCCGGCGGGAAAAACCCCGCCAACTGCCGCACCCGCGCGCCCCGTTCCAGCGCCCGCCGGATCAAAGCCGCGGCCGCGCCAAATCGGTGGAAGCGGTGCTCCCAGAGAATCGCCAACCGCTCGTACGGCTCCGGATTGAAACGCTCCAGCCCATCCAACCACGCCAGAAGAGCTTCCTCCTCCGCATCCCAATCCTGCTCTCGCCGCGCCGCCAGAGCCAAGCCGGAGAAAACTCGCTCGCCATCCGCACCCAACCGTCGCGCGTGATTGAACGCTCGACGCGCAGCAGCCGGATCACGGCGCCGCAGGAGCGCATGACCCAGTTCCGTCTGCACCGCGCCGCCCCCCAGATACCTGCCGCAGAAAAGCGCCGCGACCAGCGCGGCAAGAGCCGCCAGCGAGACCAGATCATCCCGGTTGTGACGCACGATCGCCTCCATCGCGCCACCGACGCCATCTTCCTGATGGTCATTCGCGCGCACCATGCGCAGCCAGGTCTGCGGGATTTCAGACCCGGGGATGTCATCCCTCCGGCGGTATCCCAACACCCTTTCCTCCAAGGTGGAAAGGCGACAATCGGCCATCAGCCCCTTCCACAAAGCCCTGGCCGGGTGGAGAAGGTCCAGATGCGGGGGACGCGGCAGAGCCGGCAGGCGCTGCATCACCGTTCGCGCCTGCAGAAGCGGCAGATCGAAGGTGCGCCCGTTGTAGGTGACGAGGCTGTTTCCAGCTTCGGAAACCGTGGTGTTGACCCACCGCAGCAGTTCAGTTTCAGCGCCAAACCCGCTCATCAGCCGTTGCTCGACCACCAGCTTCCGTCCCTCCTCTACCCAGGCGACCCCTACCAGGAACGCAACCGTTCCGGGCCCAACCCCCAATCCTGTGGTCTCGGTATCGAGGAAAAGGGGTCGCGACCACTCCGCGTCCAGCCCGGTCACGACTCTTGCCCCGGCGGCAAACTCCGCAAAGAAAGCGCGCAACACCCGCAGGCGCGGATCCGCCCCCGCGAAATCCAGCACACTACGATATTCGACAACGCTGGGGACTCCGGTTGCCGCCGCGGGGGACGAGGTGCTCCTCGGGACAACCAGGCGAAGCTTGTCCGCGAACTTCACGCGTCCCTGATCTCGTCGATTTCCGGGAGGACCTCGCCAACCAGCACCGGATCGACCGCGCACTCCTCCACCCTCTCCACAGCCGTCTCCCGCACCACTCCCTGCAACGCTTCTTCGACCAACAATCGGGCACTTTCCCTGCCCTGTCCGCCGAGATTCAGCGGCGGTCCAACACACGAGGGGCACCCTTCCGTGCAGGAGCACTCCAGAATGCGATCCCGCGCCGCCTTGAGCAACGCCTCCGCTTCGTCATAGAGCCTGCGGCTCAGCCCCACCCCTCCAGGATAGGCATCGTAGACAAAAAGTGTGGGATTGCCGGAGCGGGGCTCCGCCACCATGGGAACCGGCACCACATCGCGGCGATCGCAGAGCGCGAAGAGAGGCGCCAGATTGCCCAAGAGATGAGCCAGTCCCCGCAAACCGCCTCCCAAGTCGCGCTTCACCGCTTCCGGCAGTGAAGCCAGCGACCACTCTACCCAAAACGCAGTCGTATGGAAATCGATCGGGGGAAGATGGATCTTCCCCGAGCCAACGTTCTCGTGAGTCTCGAAGCGCACTTTCTTGAAAAGCGGCACATGCTCGGTCACGCTCACTTCACCGTGACCGCGGACTCCGCCGGGTGCGGCAACAACCGTCTCTTCATCGATCACCCGCACTTCAGCACGCGTCTCGGCATCGGTGTAATAGTCTACACGCACGGGTTTTACGTAAGCGCGCCGACCTTCCCAATCGAACTCCACTACCTGCCAGGTCTTGCCCTGGTGTAGATAGATCGCTTCTTCGTAGACGGTTCGCGGAGCGGCATGGTAGTCGATCTCACCAATCACCCGGGTGTGATCGCGCTGGTCATGGATCACCACGTTCTCGGGTGCCGCGCGGCGCAACGAGACATCCGCCGCAGGAAATGTATCCGCACAGGACCAATGCCACTTCTCTCCCTCGCGGTGGACCACCTGGTGCTCTTCCAAATAATCCATGATCTCGGGCAAGCTCGCCTCAGGCCCAAACTCCTCGCCACGTTCAAAAGGAAGCTCAAAAGCCGCGCTGCGCGCGTGCGCCAAGAGAATCAGCACACCATTGGGATTGATCACACCGCTTTCCGCGGACGCGCCGAAAAGAAATTCCGGGTGGTTGGCAATGTACTGATCGAGTGGCGAGGAGGAGAGCACCAGAACAGCGATCGACGCGCTGTGACGTCGCCCCGCCCGCCCGGCTTGCTGCCAAGTCGAAGCAATCGAGCCGGGGTACCCGGCCATCACCACCGCATCGAGACTGCCGATATCGATGCCCAACTCCAGCGCATTGGTGCTGACCACGCCGTCCAGGTCACCCTCTCGCAACCCACGCTCAATCGCCCGCCG